>DAOLYL010000059.1:0-9368 GCA_035425765.1 Flavobacterium sp.
TCTTTTGCAATTTTTTCAAAATCTTTTCCGAAGATTTCTTTCAATCCGCGAACGTTTTCAATCAACGTATTTTGGTAACGAATAGCCGTTGGAATTACGTGATTACGAGCAATATCACCTAAAACTCTACCTTCAATTTGAATTTTTTTAGTGTATTCCTCCAATTCAATTTCGTAACGAGCTTCCACCTCAACGTGGTTCATAACGTTCAATTCTTTGAATAAATCCAAAGCTTTTTGAGATACTTTAGCTTTCAAAGCCGCTGGAGTAGTTTTATGATTACTCAAGCCACGTTTTTTTGCTTCTTTTTCCCAAGCATCGCTATAACCATCACCTTCAAAAAGGATGTTTTTAGTTTCTTTGATGTATTCTCTCAACACATTAAATATAGCTTCGTCTTTTTTCAAGTCTTTTTTCTCGATTAAAGCATCTACCTCTTTTTTAAATTCTTTCAATTGTTTTGCAACGATAGAATTCAAAGTTGTCATCGCGTTAGCACAGTTTGCAGAAGAACCAACCGCTCTAAATTCAAATTTATTTCCTGTGAAAGCAAATGGTGATGTTCTATTTCTATCGGTATTATCCAACATTACATCTGGAATTTTACCAACAACGTTCAGTTTCAAATCGGTTTTTTCTTCTGGAGATAATTTTCCTTTAGAAACACCTTCTAATTCAGCTAAAACTTTTGTCAATTGTTCTCCAATGAACACAGAAATAATTGCTGGTGGCGCTTCATTTGCACCTAATCTATGGTCATTACTTGCTGTTGCAATTGCTGCACGAAGTAATTCTTCATATTCATTTACCGCTTTGATTGTATTGATAAAAAACGATAAGAATTGTAAATTACTCATTGGCGTTTTACTTGGTGAAAGTAAATTCACACCAGTATCTGTAGCCAATGACCAGTTATTATGTTTTCCTGAACCATTTACACCTTTAAAAGGTTTTTCATGGAAAAGTACTTTAAAATCATGACGCTCACCTACTTTAGACATTACATCCATCAATAAAGAGTTATGGTCAACTGCTAAATTAGTTTCTTCAAAAATTGGAGCCAACTCAAATTGATTTGGAGCAACCTCATTGTGACGTGTTTTAACTGGAATTCCCAATAACATACATTCTTCTTCCAATTCTCTCATATAATTTAATGCACGAGAAGGAATTGAACCAAAATAATGGTCGTCTAATTGTTGTCCTTTTGCAGATGTATGACCAAGTAATGTTCTACCAGTCATCACTAAATCGGGACGAGAATTTGCTAAAGAAGCATCTACCAAGAAATATTCTTGTTCCCAACCTAAAGTTGCTGTTACTTTTTTAACATTTTTATCAAAATATTTACATACGTCAGTTGCAGCTTCATCAACAGCATTTAATGCACGTAAAAGTGGTGTTTTATAATCTAAAGCTTCACCTGTATAAGAGATGAAAACCGTTGGAATACATAAAGTAGTTCCAAAAATAAATGCTGGAGAAGTTGGATCCCAAGCGGTATATCCACGAGCTTCGAATGTATTTCTAATTCCACCATTTGGGAAAGAAGAAGCATCTGGCTCTTGTTGTACTAATTGTCCGCCACCAAATTTTTCAACAGCATCTGAACCATCATAAGACGTTTCAAAAAAAGCATCATGTTTTTCGGCAGTTGTTCCTGTTAATGGTTGAAACCAGTGTGTATAATGAGTTACGCCTTTCGACAAAGCCCATTCTTTCATTCCCATTGCAATATAATCGGCTAATTTTCTATCAATTTTTGTTCCGTGCTGAACGGCATCTTTTACTCCTTTGTGTGCATCTGAAGTTAAAAACTGCTTCATTGCTTTGTCATTAAACACATTAGAACCAAAAAGATCTGATTTTCTTCCTGCTTCCTCAAATTTTACAGGTTTTCTACCTGATGCATCTTTTAATGCTTGAAAACGTAAAGTTGACATAAAATTGATTTTAAAAAGTTATACCCTATTAATTTGATGCAAATATATAAACATTTTATTCAAATTATAATTATACCCTATTTTTTTAGGGGTAAAAATTGTTTAACTGTATTTTTTAACGTTAAAAAGCACTTGATTTTACAGATTTGATAAAAATTTAATTAAAAATCATAAAAAAACCACACTTGAAAGTGTGGTTTGAAAACTCTTGTAATATGATTTTATAAACTTATCTTTTTAATTGACTTGTTTGTTAACCCAAGTTGTTCAATTGTAGCATCATAATTACTGAAATCCATTTCGGTTCCTTTGTTACTTAAAAAACCAGGAATAATTACAATTCTGAAGATTTGATTTTGTGTCCATTCATTGCCTGCAAAAATTAAATCAAAATTTCCATCCATATAAATAGAAACATCAGTTGTAGTAAAATCAAAATTATAATCAATTTCATCACCATTTGGAAAATAATAAGTTTGAGGAATTAATTTCCAAACATCTTGTCCATTATTTGTAATATCATCTAATCGATAAACTAGAATCATATCCGAATTATATATTGCAGGATAAATATCAATGAAAGCATTGAAATTATTTTGCAAATTAAAATCAACATTTGAAACTTCTATAACTTCGCTAATTGTATCACTGTCGAAATTATCTGTATCTTCATTAACTGTGCAGCTTTGTAATGTTATCATCCCGATAAACATAAACAATAAAGTAATTTTTTTCATAATATATAGTTTTAAATGATTAATGATATTTTATTCTATTCAATTGTTGTGCCAAAAAAAATATTTGAACTAAAATATTTAAAAAAAATAAAATTGTGTATGAAATAATTATTTGAAAACTATATTTGTAGAAATATATTTTATTATGATAGTTTGGATAATTTTTCTAGCAGCAATATTTGTTTTTTTAGCCCTTGATTTAGGTGTTTTTAATAAAACCCCACATATTATTAGCTCTAAAGAAGCTTCATCTTGGACATTGTTATGGGTAACATTGTCTTTGTTATTTTCTGGAGTAATCTATTTATTATATCAACATAATTATATTGACAATCCTACTGAACTAAAACCGCAGCAAGCTGTTATTAAATACATTACAGGATATTTAATAGAACTATCATTAAGTATTGATAATATTTTTGTAATTGCTATTATATTTTCTTCTTTCAAAATTCCACAAAAATACCAACATCGTGTTTTGTTTTGGGGAATTATTGGCGCCGTTTTTTTTAGAGGTTTGATGATTTTTCTTGGAGTAGCTTTGATAAATAAGTTTTCTTGGATGACTTATGTATTTGGAGCTTTTTTAATTTTTACTGCAATGAAAATGCTTTTTACAAAAGAGGAAGAAGATTTTAATCCACAAGACTCTAAAATTTATAAAGTCATAGGACGCTTTTTTCCAATTAAATCTGAAATTTCAGGGCAGAAATTCTTTGTTAAAGAAAATAAAATTCGTTATGTAACTCCTTTATTCATTGCTTTAATTGTTATTGAACTAATGGATGTTTTATTTGCTTTAGATAGTGTTCCTGCTATTTTAGCGATTACTTCTGATCCTTTTCTAGTTTTTAGTTCTAATATTTTTGCTATTCTTGGTTTGCGTTCTATGTATTTCTTTTTGGCAAATATGTTAGAAAAATTCAGCTATTTGGAGTACAGTTTGATAGCTATATTAACTTTTGTGGGAATAAAAATGTTATTGGTGCATTATTTTAAATTCCCGGAATGGGTTTCGCTTAGTTTTATTGCACTTTCCTTATTGACAGGAATTATCGTTTCACTACAAAAAAATAAGGTTAGCCCAAAAAGCTAACCTTATCAATCAAGTAGTATTTAATGTATGAATCTTTTAGTATATCAAAAAGTTAACTAATATAAAAAGTATCATCAATATCATTGCGCTATTGATGCTTTTGTTAGTTGCAAGTTCGTCATTAGTTTTATCATAATTTTTCACAGTAAAATCAAGTCGCAAATAGCTTTCATTGCTATCCTGCGAAAAGAAATTACGCAAAACGGGTAAACTTAATAAACGGTATTTTATTCTATTCTTCATAACCAGAAATTTTAATAATTCCCAAATCATGAATAGGTTACGCAATTGAAAATCCTAATTTTAATAAGGAATTCCTATTAGTGTAGTTTAATTGTAGATCTGCTTGGGACTGTAAATTTAATTTTATTTTATATACGAAAAGAATAATAGATAAGGTTTTCTACCAATGGTATTTTTTTCTCGATGACGAACATTGCAGGTGAATTTCGTCGATTATATTTTCTTTAAATAGGTTCTTCTTCGTCGGAAAATTTCTGGATTAAAGTGTTTCCAAATATTATGAATGGCATGATTATCTTCAAGTTCAGGGGTTCGAATGCAGTTTTTTATTCCTTTTTTAGTAAAAAGTTCATAATATTCGTTGAAAATTATAGCTGTTACTCCTTTACTTTGATATTCAGGTTCAACACCTATAAGATAGAATAAAACGTCTTTACTATTCTTTCTTGCATTCAACAAATGATATAAACCAAACGGAAATAATTTTCCATTCGCTTTTCGCAAAGCTTCAGAAAAACTTGGCATCACAATACTAAAAGCAACAATCTCATCATCTTTATCAACTACAAATTTTATGTATTCAGGATTGATGAAACTGATATATTTCTTTTTAAAATATTCTTTTTGGATATCCGTAATCGCAACAAATGAAGAAAGAGAAGCATAAGACCTATTGAATAAATCAAACATTTTATCAACATAAGGCATGATGTCTTTTGTCTTTGTGAAATTCAACGGTCTGAGTTGGTAACGCTTTTTTATTAATTCTTGAATTTTAAAAAAGAATTCGGGTTTTACATTTTCAAAAGGAAATTTATTTTCTAAAAATTCTTTTTCTTTAACATAACCCAGTTTTTCTAAATGCGAAGCATAATAAGGATAATTATACCACGTTATCATTGAACCCATTTCTTCAAAACCTTCAGTGATGACACCAACTTTATCTAAATTTGAAAATCCCATTGGACCTTCAACATATTCTAGCTTATTTTTTCTTCCTAACTCATAGACTTTTTCAAGTAATGCTTTAGTAACTTCAACATCATCAATGGTTTCCCACCAACCAAAACGCACTTTTAGCTTTTGTTGGTCTTTTACTTCATTCCAATTAATGATAGCGGCAATTCGTCCAACAATTTTATTGTTTTGATAGGCCAAATAAAAAGTTGCTTCAGCAGTTTGGAACGCTGGATTTTTGGTTTTATCAAACGTTTCAAGTTCGTCGGCTATTAATGGCGGAACCCAATACGGATGATTTTTATATAACTCAAAAGGAAATTTTACAAAATCCTTCATTAATTTCTTCGAATTAGCTTCTACAATTGTAATCATCTTATGGCTTTGGTACTTCTACTTCAACTTCGTCTTTACGTTTTTTCTTCTTGTCTTTTTTATCCTTTTTGTCTTTCGATTTATCTTTGTCATCAACAGGTTTTGTACTTCTTAGATATACTTTTTCATAATTTTGATCAAATCGCCACGACAAACCAATACTTGCACCTAACAATGATGGTGTTTCTTTAATATTTTTTACGACCGAAGCATCAATTTGAATGTTTTCTTTGATTAAATAAGCTGCGCCACCACGAAAGAAAAAATCAGCATACAAATCACTTTTTGTTGCTTGAAACTCTAAAAATCCTGACCAACGCATATTGAAACCTCTTGTAAGCGTAGAAACCAACCCAACGGTTTCGTAATTTGTTAAAAATTTATCCATGTAAATATTATTTACAAAAACCCATTTAGTTCCAAAATGATTTTGAGTAATCACCATCATTTTTGGGCTAATAATAGAGTTGTCATCTGGAAAAAAAGGATTGTTTCCTACTTTTAAATTTACTCCAGCATATACTGCAACCGCAGGAATTAACTGGTTCCATTTAAATTTTAAGCTATGATTGGCTTTCCAACTATACAAATCAGGTTTGTCTTCTCTTAAATTTTTAAAAGGATCATACACTAAATACTTTGCTCCAATTGTGGTCTGTTTCAATCCACTTCGGGTTTCGTTAACTAATGGTGCTGTGTACCAATCTTGTTGGTATTGCAAATCAAGATTTAATTCAAATTGTTCAAAAAAAGCACCATATCTAATACTTAAATCACTACCAAAACCATTGGCTTCATATTTTAAATCATTATGTTCTTCTTGAATTCCATAAAAACCACCTTCTGCCTGAATAACTGTTTTTCCAACAGAAAAAGCCGACTGTGATTTTCCTGGTCGGTTAGAATTAATCACATCGGTATATTGACCATAATGAAAAGTTGTAGCCATCAAAAACCCAACGAGAAAAACTGATTTTAATTTTAACATAGCGTAAATTGTTTCAAGAAATATTGTCTTCCAAAAGTAATACAATTTATCATTTATTTAAGAACTCAAAGCGAATTTTACATTGTGGAAATTCGTATTTTTGGCAAAATTTTATTTACACAATGGAAACCGCATCTTTTAACGGACTATTAAAAGCAATATTATACATCTTGGCTTTTTATTATATTGTTAAATTTTTAGCAAAATTATTTTTGCCTGTAGTCGCAAAAAAAGTTGTTGAAAAAGCTACCAAACAATTCCAAGAACAACAGCAACAATACCAACAGCAACATTCACAAACTACTACTCAAGAAAAGCCAAAAGAGAAAAAAGTTGTTGGCGAATATGTTGACTTTGAAGAAATTGAATAAATCCTATACCAAACCTAACCAAAAAAAATGAAGCAACTTCAAAAGTTTTATCCGCATTTATCAGCCATTATTGGCTTTGTCGTTATTGCGTTAATCTATTTTTATCCAGTACTTCAGGGCAAAAAAATATACCAATCCGATATTGTTCAATATACAGGAATGGCAAAAGAACAAAACGATTTCAGAGCCGAATACAACGCTGAACCCTATTGGACAAACTCTGGATTTGGTGGAATGCCAACCTATCAACTTGGTGCCAAATATCCGAATGATTTTATTGGAATGCTTGATGATGCTTTGCGTTTTCTTCCGAGACCAGCTGATTATTTATTTCTTTATTTCTTAGGATTTTATGCCTTACTCTTAGTCTTCCGTGTTGATCCGTTGAAAGCATTTTTTGGAGCTTTGGCCTTTGGTTTTTCAACCTATTTGATAATAATTCTCGGCGTTGGACATAATGCCAAAGCACATGCTATCGCATATATGCCATTGGTAGTTGCTGGATTTATAGTTGTTTTTAAGAAGCATTACATTCACGGTGGAATTCTAACCATGCTTGCCGTTGCGCTAGAAATAAACGCCAATCACTTTCAGATGACCTACTATCTGTTGTTATTCCTCATAGTATTTTCGGTTTATTTTATGTATAAATTATACCAAAATAAAGACTTAAAAGCACTACCTAAAATTATCGGAACATTTGCTGTTGCGGTCATTTTGGCTGTTGGAGTAAACGCTACCAATTTGTTGGCTACAAAAGAATATGCCGACTTCAGTATTCGTGGTAAAAGCGAGTTGACTTACACTTCTGATGGCAAAAAGAAAACAGAAGATACCGCTTTAAGCAGAAGTTACATCACCGAATACAGTTATGGTATTTCTGAAAGTTTTAATCTACTTGCGCCAAGATTATTTGGTGGCGGAAACGGCGAAAAACTAACTGAAGATTCTAATGTTTACAATTTTGTATCCAATTATGGCGCATCACCGGAAGAAGCAAAAATGTTTACCGAATCGTATGCTAAAACCTATTGGGGTGAACAACCAATAGTTGAAGCACCAGCATATATTGGAGCTGTCGTTTTCTTTTTAGCGATTTTAGGATTGTATCACGACAAGAGAAAAATTAAATATGCTTTTCTCGCTGGAGCATTGTTATCATTGCTTTTATCTTGGGGAAAAAACTTTTCATTACTAACCGATTTTTTCATTGATTATGTTCCGATGTATGATAAGTTTAGAGCTGTTTCATCCATTCAAGTGATTTTAGAATTGTGTTTTCCTGTTTTGGCTATTTTAGGATTACAGTCCTTTTTTACTACCGAAAAAGAAAAACAATGGGCTAGTCTTTGGAAATCTACTGCAACAGTTTTAGGATTGTTTTTAGTTCTATTTGTTATGAAAAATACTTTCAGCTTTTCAGGACAAATGGATCAACAATTACTAGAAATGTTCAGTCAAAGTCAGGACAAATCATTTGGAATTGGCTTTATTGATGCTTTAGTTGAAGACCGAAAAAGTTTGTATTCTGCCGATTTATTGCGTTCTAGTTTCTTCGTAATAATTTCGTTTATTGCACTTTACTTCTACACCAAAAATAAATTAGCAGCAACAACAGCTATAATTTTAGTTGGATTATTCATGGTTGGTGATTTATTTTTTATTGATAAAAATTATGTAAACAAAGAAGATTTTGTTAGCGCAAGAGAAATGGATATTCCTTTCACGGAAAGTCAGGCAGATTTACAAATTCTACAAGATACTACTCATTATCGAGTTCTAGATGTTGAAGGATATTTAACAGGGAAAGCATCTTATTTCCATAATTCGATTGGCGGCTATTCGGCAGTTAGACCGCAGCGAACGCAAGAATTATTTGATTATCAAATCACAAAAAACAACATGGAAGTTTTGAATATGCTCAATGTGAAATACATCATTCAAAGCGACGAAAAAGGTCAAGAAATTGCTTCTATGAATAATGATGCTAATGGTAATGCGTGGTTTGTTTCTCAACTAAAAACTGTAAATTCAGCTGATGAAGAAATGAAAGCATTGGATAAATTGGACACCAAAGAAGTTGCAACGCTAAACTTATATGAATTTGGAGCTTGGAGAAAAGGAAAAAATAATCCGAATTCATTTTCAAAAGACAGCTTAGCAACAATCAAACTTGATGTATACAAACCCAATCATTTAAAATATACTTCCAATAATAGCAATGACGGTTTTGCAGTTTTCTCTGAAATCTATTATAAAAATGGTTGGAAAGCAACAATTGATGGTAAAGAAGCACCAATTTATAAAGTGAATTACACACTTCGTGGTTTAAACATTCCAAAAGGAAAACACACGATCGAATTCAAATTTGAACCAGAAGTGGTAAAAACAGGAAGTACAATTGCTTTGTTTAGTTCCATTGGAATGTTTTTATTGATTGTTGGTGGCGTTTATTTTGAGAGAAAAAAGAAGAAAGAGTAATTTTCTTCCTCTTTGTCATTCCGACGAAGGAGGAATCTCATTTCTCAATATTATGCGATTCCTCCTCTGTCGGAATGACACAACTGACTAAATTAATAGTATAAATGGCAAACAAAAAACTCTTAATCATTACCTATTATTGGCCGCCAGCTGGTGGACCAGGCGTTCAGCGATGGT
>DAOLYL010000059.1:9468-10706 GCA_035425765.1 Flavobacterium sp.
TTAATCATTACCTATTATTGGCCGCCAGCTGGTGGACCAGGCGTTCAGCGATGGTTAAAGTTTGTGAAATATTTGCCTGATTTCAATGTTCAACCGATAGTTTATATTCCCGAAAATCCAACCTATCCGATTATCGATAATGGTTTGCAAAGCGAAGTTTCAGAAAAAGCGATTATTCTAAAAAAGAAAATCTTCGAACCGTATGGCTTTGCTTCTTTTTTAGGAAAAAATAAAACCAAAAAAATCAGTTCAGGAATTATTCCCAATCAAAAAAAACAATCGTTTGTAGAAAAAACATTGCTTTGGGTTCGCGGCAATATTTTCATTCCTGATGCGCGTTTTCTTTGGGTAAAACCTTCGATAAAGTATTTGAAAAAATACATCGAAGAAAACCAAATCGATACCATTGTCACTTCAGGTCCGCCACATAGTTTGCATTTGATTGGTTTGCAATTAAAAAAAGAGTTGAACGTAAAATGGTTTGCCGATTTTCGCGATCCGTGGACGACTATTGGTTATCATAAAGCGTTGAAATTATCGTCTTCTGCTGAAAAAAAACACAAAGCTTTGGAAAAAGAAGTGCTAACAACTGCCGATACTATAATTGTTACAAGCAAAACCACCAAAACCGAATTTCAAGCGATAACATCACAACCAATTGAAGTAATCACCAACGGTTATGATGTGGAAAAAGTTACCAAACAACCATTGGACGAAAAATTCACTTTGGCACATATCGGTTCGTTTCTTTCAGAGCGAAACCCAAGGATTTTATGGAAAGCATTAAAAGAATTAACCAAAGAAAATCCCGATTTCAGAAGAGATTTCCAATTAAAACTAATTGGTGCTGTTAGTCAAGAAGTTTTGGATACAATAACTGAATTCAGGCTAAATGATTACGTTTTGAATTTGGGTTATGTTTCTCATCAAGAAGCGGTGGAACACCAACGAAAATCGCAAGTTTTGTTGTTAATCGAAATTAATTCAAACGATACTAAAAGCATCATTCCTGGTAAATTATTCGAATATATGGTTTCCGAAAGACCAATTATTGCGCTTGGTCCAGAGGGTTCTGATTTTGCCGAAATTATTACTTCCACCAACACCGGAGTTTTCTTTTTATATGACGAATTGGAACAATTAAAAGCGTTACTTTTGAAGTATTACAATTTATACAAAGAACAAAATTTAAAAGTTCACGCCGTCGGTTTACAGCAATATTCAAGAAAAAGTTTAAC
>DAOLYL010000059.1:10806-12627 GCA_035425765.1 Flavobacterium sp.
AATGGGCATCGTCATCAACCAATCCATCAAAAACACTGTCATTACCTATATCGGTTTTGCGATTGGTGCGGTAAACTCGTTGTACATGTATCCGCATTTTTTAGGTGAAGATTTTTACGGAATTACCACTTATATATTATCATCTGCCAATGTATTGTTTCCGTTGATGGCTTTTGGTATTCATAATACGTTGATTAAATTTTTCTCAGAATACAAAACCGAAAACGAAAAAAAACAATTTCTCGGCTTTGTTCTTGCGCTTCCGTTATTGATAATCCTACCGATTTTTGTCATTAGTATATTGGGTTATGATAGCATTGCTTCTTTTTTATCTAGAAAAAATGCTATTGTTTACGACTATGTTTGGCAAATCCCAATCATCGCTTTGTGTATGGGATACTTTGAGATTTTCTATGCTTGGGTAAAAGTGCATATGCAATCGGTTTATGGAAATTTTCTCAAAGAAATTGGGTTGCGAATACTGATTTCTATCTTTCTTTTTGGTGTATATTTTCACTTTATAACTGTTGAGCAATTCATTACTGCTACGATGTTTGCCTATTTGATTAGCATGTTTTTAATGCTTTTTTATGCCAATAAAGTACAGCCAATTTCTTTTAGATTTAAAATACCAAACAACGCCAAAGCCATTTTAGTATATTCTAGTTTTATCATTTTATCGGGAAGTGTTGCCAACA
This sequence comes from Flavobacterium sp., assembly GCA_035425765.1. Taxonomy (GTDB): domain Bacteria; phylum Bacteroidota; class Bacteroidia; order Flavobacteriales; family Flavobacteriaceae; genus Flavobacterium. The sequence goes on from DAOLYL010000059.1 coordinate 11,505, forward strand.
TGCTTTTGGATATCGACAAAACGATGCTGAACCAATACATCGAAATCAAAAATTTGTCTTACTACTCAGTCGCTATATTTATTGCAACAGTAATTGCCGTTCCAAGTCGAGCGATGCATCAAATCACCTACCCGATTACCGCAAAATTGATGATTGAAAACAAATACGACGAATTAAACGATTTGTATAAAAAGTCATCGATAACGCTTCAAATTATTGGCGGATTGGTCTATGTTGGAATTATAGTTAATATCAATCAGCTTTATCTCTTACTTCCCGATAATTATCGTGGTGGTATTTTTGTGGTTTTTGTCATCGGACTTTCCAAATATTTCGATTTGATTTTGGGCAATAATAATTCGATTATTTTCAACTCCAAATACTATCGTGCTGTTTTGTTTTTAGGATTACTACTCGGCTTTTTTGCTGTCACACTCAACATGGTTTTTATTCCAAAATATGGCATTGATGGCGCAGCCATTGCAACATTAATTTCAATTACACTATACAGCATTGCCAAACTGCTTTTTGTGGTTTTAAAAATGAAACTCTATCCGTTTACTGTAAAAAACATTTATGCTTTACTAATTGGATTGCTTTGTTTCTTTGGGTTTTACTATTGGGAATTTCCGTTTCATCCGATTCTAAATATTATGTTGAAATCGGTTTTGGTTTCTATACTTTATGTTGGAATAGTTTATAAAGCCAAACTTTCGGGAGATATTAATGGAGTTATTGAGAAAGTTTTAAAAACAACAAAACTCCTTAAATAAAAAAAACCGTCTCTTTCAAGACGGTTCGACTGTTAATCTATAAATTTTTTAATTATGTAGTTCAAAGTTAAAAAATTATTTTTTTTCTACAAAAACTTTAACACAAAAAAAAACCGCTTCTTGCGAAACGGTTTCTCAAACTTAGTTTGACTTTGATTTTTGACGTTTTATTATTAAGTAAGCTGTACTTTAGTTTCCTAAATCATTTCTGATTACAGTGTAAAAGTATAGCGTTCAATTACTTCTGCATCATAAAATCGTTAATCTACTCTAAAACTCGACAAAACCATCTTCGATTACATTTCGTCGATGTTTTTTTATGAAATAGAATGAAATTTTCTAAATTTACT
>DAOLYL010000060.1:0-10428 GCA_035425765.1 Flavobacterium sp.
TTGCTGCTTCTAACAATAATAATCAAGCTTCAACTTTAGGAGATAACAATGATATTCTTGCTGGTTTAAAAGCAAAAATGGAAAAAAACGAGAAGAAATAATATTCTTTTAGTTTATAAAATGAAAATCCTCGTAGTAATACGAGGATTTTTTTTGTTTTATAAATTTAACTATTTTGAAGCTAATAGTTTTACTTCATCTGGGGTGAAATCATTTAAAACCGCATAAGTTGGAATATTACAAATTGCCATTTCATCCAAAATATCTACTAAATTTCCATAATTTGATTTTTTACTTGGCTTGATTATAACAATTGCTCTTTTTTCGTTGTGACCATTTTGATTTTGAATAATTTTATCAATTCGAATTAATTCTTTTCTTATTCCATTTTTACCATAATCAATTTTTTTTGGTTGTTCATTCGGAATTTCTAATAATCCCCAATAGCTAATTATTTTATTATCGTCGTCTAAAAGTAGAGTAATTCTTCTATCAAAATTTCCACCACAAGGAGTCGGATGACATCCGCCACTTTCAGGCAATCCAAAATCCATTATTTGTGGTTTTGATAATTCTTTTGTAACCATAAAAAAGATGATAAGTAAAAACGAAACACTTACCATAGCAGCCAAATCAATTTTTGGTTTTAATTGTTTGCATCTTGGTTTGGCTTTAATCAGTCTGAAATTTTTATTGCTTTCATCCATAATTATGAAGAATTAAAAATTAGGTATAATAAAGTTATGAAAAAAATGAATGTCAAAATTTTTTAGAACAAAAAAATGCCCGAATTTCTTCGAGCATTATTTTTATATGTTGACAAGGAAGTGAAATTATCTCAAACTTGCGCCAATTTCATTTTCTAAATTCTTTTGCAACTTAGTCATGATTTTGTCAATTTGTTCGTCGGTTAAGGTTTTTGAATTGTCTTGCAAAGTGAAACTTATTGCGTATGATTTTTTTCCTTCCGGAAGATTTTTTCCTTGATAAACATCAAACAGATTTACATTTTTTAATAATGATTTTTCTGTTTGACGAGCAATGGTGTAAATAGCATCAAAAGCTACGTTTTCATCAACCAATAACGCTAAATCACGGCGAACTTCTGGATATTTTGGAATATCTGTAAATTTAATTTTGGTTCCGATAAGTTTTAAAATCAAATTCCAGTTAAAATCGGCATAAAAAACTTCTTGTTTGATGTCAAAATGTTTTAAAATCGATTTTTTAACGGTTCCAAATTCAACCAAAGTATCATTGCCAGAAGCAATTGCAATTCCTTCGGCAAAAACATCTGTTTCAACAGGTTTGTTTTGTAGTTTTTGAATACCTAAACGTTCTAAAATACTGTTTACATAACCTTTAAACAAAAAGAAATCGGATTGTTTTTGAGGATTTGTCCAACTTTCATTGTTTCGGTTTCCGCTAACGAATAATGTCAAATGTTTTGGTTCGTCATAACCCGAAGGTAATTTGTGATAGGTTTTTCCAAATTCAAATAATTTCAAATCACCATTTCTACGATTAATATTGTATGAAACAGCTTCTAAACCAGAAAACAACAACGATTGACGCATTGCAGATAAATCACTGCTCAACGGATTTAGCATCATAACGTTGTACTCTTCTTTCAACATTTCAGATAAATTTACATAATCTGGTGTTGTTAAAGAATTTGCCATCATTTCATGAAAACCATTAGAATTCAGTTGTGTAGCAATGATATTTTGCACTTTATAATCTTCCGTTCTAGCCGAATTGGAAACGGTTGCATTTAATTTTTTGGTGAAATTAATATTGTTGTATCCATAAACGCGAAGAATTTCTTCAATTACATCTACTTCACGTTGCACATCAACACGATACGACGGAATAATTAATCCTAATCCAGCATCGGAAACAGTGGTAACTTTTATGTCTAGAGAAGCTAAAATTCTTTTGATGGTTTCTTTTGGTAATTCTTGCCCAATTAGTTTTGTGGTTTTTTCAAAACTTAAGAAAACTGGAAAATCTTCTATCTTTTTCGGATAAATATCAACAATATCAGATGTGATTTCGCCACCAGCAACTTCTTTGATTAAAAGCGCAGCACGTTTCAGAGCAAATTCGGTAATTGTTGGGTCAATTCCTCTTTCAAAACGGAATGATGCATCAGTATTTAAACCATGTCTTTTAGCCGATTTTCTAACAGATATTGGATTGAAATAGGCACTTTCTAGGAAAATTGAATTAGTAGTTTCTGAAACACCAGAACCTTTTCCTCCAAAAACTCCAGCAATACATAACGGACCTTTTTCGTCACAAATCATTAAATCTTCTTCGTTCAAAGTTCTTTCAACATCATCAAGTGTTGTGAATTTTGTTCCAGCAACAGCTGTTTTTACAATGATTTTACCATTAATTTTTGAAGCATCAAAAGCATGAAGTGGTTGGCCTAAATCGTGTAAAATATAATTTGTAACGTCAACAATATTATTTTTTGGTGTTAATCCAATGGCTTTTAATCTGTTTTGTAACCATTCTGGTGACGGCTTTACGGTTAAACCGGAAAGTGTTACTCCACAATATCTTGGTGCTAATTTATTGTCTTTTACATCAACATCTATTTTTAGAATTCGTTTGTCAATTCGAAATGTACTGACTGATGGTGTTATTAATTCTAAAGTACTATTTTTTTGTAATAAACTCGCACGCAAATCACGAGCAACACCATAATGTGACATCGCGTCAGCACGATTTGGCGTTAAACCAATTTCAAAAACTTCGTCATTTTCAATATTGAAAACTTTGGCACATGGTGTTCCTGGTTTTAATTTTTCGTCCAAAATCATAATACCATCATGGCTAGTTCCAAGACCAAGTTCATCTTCGGCACAAATCATTCCATGACTTTCTTCACCACGAATTTTTCCTTTTTTGATTTCAAATTCAACGCCATCTTTGTCAAAAAGTTTGGTTCCAATAGTAGCAACTGGAACTTTTTGTCCAGCGGCAACATTGTTTGCTCCACAAACAATTTGAACTGGTGTTCCATCGCCAAGATCAACTTTTGTTATTTTTAATCGGTCAGCATCGGGATGTTTTTCACAACTTAAAACATGGCCAACAACAACACCTTGTAATCCACCGCGAACGGATTGGTATTTTTCTACCACTTCAACTTCAAGTCCTAAATCGGTTAGGATTGCTGCAGTTTCTTCTGATTTTAAATCTATTTTGATGAATTGTTTTAACCAATTGTATGAAATCTTCATTTTTGAAATTTTAATAAGGTCGCAAAGATAGTTATAATAGGAAAAAATACCAATCGGTAAGGCTTTATTTCATTAACAAATTATAAAATCTCTTCTACGTGTTTTTTGATGTTTTCTGAGATTTTTTCAGTAGGTAAATCATTAGCGTCATTTCCAAACGGATCTTCAATTTCCTCAGCAATCAACTCTAAACTTGCTAACACATAAAAAGTAAAAATAACTACTGGAATGCTGTAATAACCTAAACTAAAAGCATAGCCGAAAGGTAAAGTCATGATATAGAAAAAGATAAATTTTTTAATGAATGCACTGTATGAATAGGGAATTGGCGTATTTTTAATTCGTTCACAAGCGCCACAAACATCAGTAAATGTTTGTAGTTCGTTATTGATAGTAATTAATTGGTCACCAGTTATTTTACCCGATTTGTATAAATCGTTTATTTTTTGAAAAATAGTTTTGGCCACTTGATTTGGTTTGTGTTTTGAATGATCAATTTCCAAATCGATATTTTCATAGAGCATTTTACTTACATCGCTATTGGAAAGATGTTTAGATAGAATGGAAGCATACATTGGAATAATTTGGCGCAAAAACTTTTTATCTTTTTCATCAGAAAGGATAACGGAAAGTTTTAGAGCTAAATTTCGGCTACTGTTTACTAAACTTCCCCAAAGTTTTCGTCCTTCCCACCAACGATCGTATGCTGTATTGGTTCGATAGGCGAGAAGTAATGAAATTACAAAACCTAACATTCCATGCATTATAGAAATATTTTTCACATGGCTTTTTTCAGAGAGTTTCCAAAATTCTATTTCCAGATAACAAACGCCATAGGTATATAGTCCTATGACAAACATCATAGGCATCAGTTGTCGGAATGTATCGGATTTATGAAATCTAAAGATGAAAGTTATCCAGTCTTTTGGGTTGTATTGTACCATTTGATATCAGTAATTTGATGTCAAAAATACATTAAAAACTTAAATTTCCTGCTAATTCTTTCAAGCTGATTTCGTGAATTTTTGTTAAATACAAAGCGTTGCTGTAACGAACTTTTGCATCAATGAAATTTTGTTGCGCCGTTCTAAATTCAATAGGTGTAATGGTTCCAATTTTAAATTTAGATAAAGTAATATCAAGGTTTTGTTCGGCTATTTCGAGATTTTTTTCTTCCACTTTAATTAGCTCTATATTAGTTAAATAGCTTTGATAGGAAGTGTTGAGTTGTGTTTCTAAATTAAGTTTTTGTTGTTCCAAAATCAGAGTAGCATTTTCCACTTGAATTTTGGCTATTTTTTCATTTCTATTTTGTTGCGAACCATTAAAAATTGGAACTGTTGCAGCAAAACCATAATTAAATCCTTGTCCAGACGATTGTGTAATAAATCCTAACGAAGCTTCAGAACGAGTAAAATTGTAACCCGAAGTTATTCTAAGTGTTGGATATCTTCCAGCTTTTACTTGCTTTAATTGTTGTTCAGCACTGTTTTTGGCTAAAAGTTGCGCTTGCAATTGTGGGTTTTGACTGCTAGATGAATCTTTTAATTCCTGAAAATTCAAGTTTTTATCGATGGTAGTTTCTTCAGTAACAATAAAATCGGTTTGAACATCTCTAGCTAAAATTTGGTTCAAAGCTATTTTTGCATTTTTAAAAAGTTCTTGTTGTTTTAGTTGTAAACTTTTGTCGGCATTCAAATCGACCTGAGCATTTAAAACTTCTAATTTTGAGGATTTTCCAATACTATATCTATTTTCGGCAGTTCGTACTCTTTCGTTAGAAATAACAATTGCTGTATCCAATGCTTTTAATTGCTGTTGTTGTTGAACCAAGTCGAAATAGGATAAATAAACATCACCAATTTTGGTTAGAATAGCTAGTTTCAATTCGGCTTCACCTTGTTTTTGTAAAATATTCAATTGTTCTTTTCGGGCAAACATTCGAAGTCCGTCAAAAACCGTCCAATCTAAACTTACTCCGTAGCTTAAATTCATGTTTTTCGCATTGTTTAATTCTCGTTCAGTTCCATCGCCTTGCGTTTGTTTGGTGTCAAGAACTGTATTATTATCTGTAATATTTGCATTGATTGATGGAAGCATTCCAGCGTTTCCAATGTAATTATTCGTTTCATCAATTTTCAAATCGTTTTTTGCTAATTTGATTTCATAATTATTTTCCAACGCAATTTTTACAGCATCTTCCAGTTTTAGAAGTTCTTGTGCATTTGTTTTTATGGCAAAGCCAATCAAAATAAGGATAATATGTAATGGTTTGAATTTCATAGTTATTATTTCTCTAAAGCTTCAATGTTATCAAATTCCGGACGGTGTTTTTTTGCTTTTGACCACATCAAATAAATAGCTGGAATTACGAAAAGTGTTAATATTAAAGAAAAAATAGTTCCTCCAACAATTACAACACCCATTCCAATTCTACTAGTTGATGCTGCTCCAAGTGAAAGAGCAATTGGTAAAGCACCAAGCGCAATAGCCAAACTCGTCATTAAAATTGGCCGTAATCTTGCTTCCGATGCTTCTAGAATAGCTTCTAATTTTGGTTTTCCTTGTTCGCGCAATTGATTAGCAAATTCTACTATTAAAATTCCGTTTTTGGTTACCAAACCAATAAGCATTACTGTTCCAATTTGGCTAAAAATATTCCAGCTTTGACCAAATAACCAAAGCGAGAATAATGCTCCGGCAACAGCCATTGGAACTGTTAAAATAATAATAAATGGATCGATAAAACTTTCAAACTGTGCTGCTAATATCAAATAAATTAGAAGCAAAGCTAAAGCAAAAGCAAAAAGGATATTGGAACTACTTTCTTTAAAATCGCGAGATTCACCACCTAAATCAGTTGTAAATGTATCGTCTAAAACTTTGGCTTTGATTTCGTCCATTGCTTCTATTCCGTCGCTGATGCTTTTTCCTGGCGCTAAACCAGCAGAAACGGTAGCAGACATATAACGATTATTGTGAAATAACTGTGGTGGATTGCTTTGTTCTTCTACACTTACAACATTATCTAACTGAACAAGTTCTCCATTTTTGTTTTTTACAAACATCGAAGTCAAATCAAGTGGTTCGTCTCTGTCTTTTTTCTCAAATTGACCAATGACTTGGTATTGTTTTCCATTTTGCATAAAGTAGCCAAAACGCTGTCCGCTTAATGATAATTGTAATGTTTGTGCAACATCAATAACTGAAACACCAATGCTTTCCGCTTTTTCACGGTCAATTGTTACATTGATTTCTGGTTTATTGAACTTTAGGTTAACATCAACGTTTGAAAATACATCACTTTTATTTGCTTCTTCCATGAACTGAGGAATTTTTTCTCTCAATTTCTCAAAATTTGGTGCTTGAATGATGTATTGAATTGGCAAACCACCACGACGATTTACGGCAATTGTTGGTTGCTCTGAAACCGTAACTTTTGCTTCAGAATATTTTTTTGTCCATTTTGTAAAATCAGCTGCAATTTCTTTTTGAGATCGTTCTCTTCCTTCAGGATCTTTTAGAGCCATTCTAATTCTTCCAGTATTTACTGATGAAGACATAAATCCTGGCGAGGTAATCACTAGTGCAATTTTTTTCTCAGGAATACTGTCATTAATTAGTGTTGACATGTCTTGCATAAATCGATCTGTGTAGTCAAAAGTTGCACCTTCAGGTGTAGTTACTCCAACAACTACAAGACTTCTATCATCATAAGGCGCTGTTTCTTTAGGCAAAATAGTAAAGAATAATCCAATTAATCCGAAGCAAATAATTACAATCGGAAAACTTAGCCATTTTCTTTTCATAAAACGTTCTAAAGAAGAAGCATAACCTTTGTTTAAATTTACAAAATAGGGTTCGGTGAAGTTGTAAAATTTGGTTTTCTTTTGTTCGCCACCTTTCATTAAATAAGCATTTAACATTGGTGTAAGTGTTAAAGAAACGAACGCGGAAATCAAAACAGCTGCGCCAATTACGACTCCAAATTCTCGGAATAATCTACCAACGAAACCTTCAAGAAAAATAATTGGTAAAAATACTGCAGCCAATGTGATAGAAATTGATATTACAGCAAAGAAAATTTCATTTGAACCTTTAATTGCAGCTTCAATTGGTGACATTCCTTCTTCTACTTTTTTGAAAATATTTTCAGTAACAACAATTCCATCGTCAACCACCAAACCTGTGGCTAAAACTATGGCTAGAAGTGTTAATACATTTACCGAAAATCCACATAAATACATGATGAAAAAGGTAGCGATTAACGAAACTGGAATATCAATTAATGGTCGAAATGCAATTGACCAATCTCTGAAAAATAAAAAGATAATCAATACCACTAAGACAATCGATATTAATAATGTTTCGGCTACTTCAACAATTGATTTTTTGATGAATATTGTATTGTCTAAAACGATATTGAGCTTTATATCTTTGGGTAAGTCTTTTTGAAAAGCTTCATATTGAATGTAAAATTGTTCGGCAATATCTATGTAATTTGTTCCCGGTTGAGGAATAATTGCCAAAGCTACCATCGATTGGTCGTTGGCTTTAAATTCGGTTTCAAGATTTTCTGAACCCAATTCAGCACGACCAATATCGCTAAGGCGAACGATTTTATCATCATTGGCAATAATGATTATTTTGTTGAATTCATCTTCATTGGATAAATTCCCCATCGTTTTTACTGTTAATTCAGTATTTGAACCAGTTAATTTTCCAGATGGTAATTCTACATTTTGTCTTTCTAATGCATTTCGAACATCTTGAACTGTTACACCATATGAAGTTAATTTTATAGGATCAATCCAAATTCGCATCGAATATCGTTTTTGTCCCCAAATTTGAACGCTACTTACTCCTGGGATGGTTTGTAAACGTTCTGCGATAACATTTTCTGCATAATCGCTCAAGGCCAAAACATCTTTGCTGTCACTTTGAACTGTCATCGAAATGATAGGTTCAGAGTCAGCATCAGCTTTTGAAACTACTGGCGGTGCGTCAATATCTTGTGGTAAACTTCTAATGGCTTGCGAAACTTTGTCACGAACATCATTCGCAGCTTCTTCAAGATTTTTTTCAAGTTTAAATTCTATCGTAATATTACTCGAACCTTGATTACTTGACGATGTGATATTTCTAATTCCATCAATTGAATTAATTGCTTTTTCTAACGGTTCGGTTATTTGGGATTCGATAATATCCGCATTCGCACCAGTATAATTCGTTCTAACGTTTATTTGCGCTGGATCAATCGATGGAAACTCACGAACACCAAGATAACTATAACCAATAATTCCAAAAAGAATAATGGTCAAGTTAATGACAATCGTAAAAACTGGTCTTTTTATACTTAATGTAGATAAACTCATTAGATTTTTTTAGCTTTAATCTTTACTTTAACATCAGCATCATCTTTCAGTGACATAACTCCAGATGTAATTATGGTATCGCCAGGTTTTAATCCTGATGTGATAATAATATTTTTATCGGTTCGAGTTAATGTTTCTACTTTTATTCCTTTTGCTTTTCCATTGATTGATACAAAAACTTTTTTTCCTTCTTGTACAGGAACAATTGCTTCAGTTGGAATTAATATGGCATCTTGAATATTTTTTAAAGGTAATTCAATAGTTGCAAAAGTTCCGGGTAAAAGCTTTTCAGATTGATTTTCTGCCAAAGCTCTAATTTTTAAGGTTCTAGTAGTAGCTTCAATTTCAGGTTCAATGGCATAAATCTTTGCTTTGAATGTCTCTTGAATGTTTGGAACTGTGAAGGTGATTTCAGCATTTTTATTGATTTCTGAAGCATATTTCTCTGGAATAGAGAATGTTATTTTCACCCGATTTGAGCTTACTAATTTTGTAATCAATGTCGTTGGCGTAACATAGGTTCCTGGTGAAATATTTCGAAGACCAATTTTTCCCGAAAATGGTGCGCGAATAGTTGTTTTTCCAATTTGCGCCTGAATTAATTGCGTTTGAGCTTTTGCCGTTCTAAAATCAGCACTGGCAATATCATATTCTTCTTGACTGATGGCTTCTTTTTGTAATAATAGTTTTGCTCTTCGCTCGTTTTCAGAGGATAAATTTTCTCTCGTTTTGGCTTGTGCTAATTGCGCTCGAAGTTCAATATCATTTACTTTTAAAAGTGTTTGTCCTTTGCTAACGTTTGTTCCTTCAGTGAAGGAAATATTTTCAACAATTCCTGAAATTTCACTACGAATTTCTACATTTTCATTGGCTTCGATTGAACCTGAAATGGATATAGTATTCGAAAAATTTTGTGGTTCAACAACAACTCCCGAAACAGTCATTATTGGTTTTTTTCCAGACTTGTCGTTGTTTTTTTCTGCTTCAGATTTGTTTTGTAAAATTCGATTTGTAATTAAACCACCGATTACTATTATTACAAGCGTAATGACTATGCTTTTTACTTTCATTGGAACTAATGAATTGGATTTTGTTTCACAAAACTAGTTTATACGAACAACAATAGGTGTAGTGTTAAAATTTATTTAACATTTGTAGCTACAAATTTTGTCATGAAAACTAACTTATATAATTCCAAATATTCTTTTTCTTAGTCATTTCGAGAAAAATTTGTCTTAACGTTTGATGTTCTGGTAATGACATCGAAGAGTCTTTTTTTAATAATTTCAACGCTTCGTCTCTTGCTACAAGAAGAATTTCTTTGTCCTTTACTAAATCGGCTATTTGTAAATTTAAAACACCACTTTGTTGTTTTCCCATGATATCACCTGGACCGCGAAGTTTTAAATCGACTTCGGCAATTTCAAATCCATCGTTTGTTTTAACCATCGTTTCCAAACGTATTTTACTATCATTACTTAATTTGAAAGAAGTCATTAAAATGCAATAGCTTTGTTCAGCGCCACGACCAACACGACCACGCAACTGATGTAACTGTGACAAACCAAAACGTTCCGCACTTTCAATAATCATCACGCTAGCATTTGGAACATTTACACCAACTTCAATCACTGTTGTCGCAACCATTATATTGGTTTTTCCTTCGGCGAAGCGTTTCATTTCAGAATCTTTATCGGCGGGTTTCATTTTGCCGTGAACTATGGAAATACTATAATTTGGCAAAGGAAAATCTCTTGAAATACTTTCGTATCCATCCATTAAATCTTTGTAATCCATCG
>DAOLYL010000060.1:10528-12499 GCA_035425765.1 Flavobacterium sp.
GGAAAATCTCTTGAAATACTTTCGTATCCATCCATTAAATCTTTGTAATCCATCGTTTCACTTTCCTGAATTAACGGATAAACAATATAAATTTGCCTGCCTTTGGCAATTTCGTCTTTAATAAATTTCCAAACTTTTAATCGGTTACTATCATAGCGATGAACGGTTTGAATTGGTTTTCGTCCTGGTGGCAATTCGTCTATAACCGAAACATCTAAATCGCCATACAAACTCATGGCTAATGTTCGCGGAATTGGTGTTGCTGTCATGACTAAAATATGTGGCGGGATTTCATTCTTCTTCCAAAGTTTACTTCTTTGTTCCACACCAAAACGATGTTGTTCGTCAATAATTGCCAAACCTAAATTTTGAAACTGAACTTTGTCTTCCAATAAAGCATGTGTTCCGATTAAAATATGTAAACTGCCATTTTCTAATTCTTCATGGATGATTTTTCGTTCCGAAGTTTTCGTTGAACCGGTTAGAATTTTGATGTTTATGTCTAATTTACTTGCCAATTCAGTTAATCCATTAAAATGTTGATTGGCTAAAATTTCGGTTGGTGCCATTAAGCAGCTTTGAAATCCGTTATCCAGAGCAATTAACATCGCCATTAATGCTACAATTGTTTTTCCCGAACCAACATCGCCTTGCAACAATCGGTTCATTTGTGCATTACTTCCTAAATCATTTCGAATTTCTTTCAGTACTTTTTTCTGTGCATTGGTCAGTTCAAAAGGCAAATGATTTTTGTAGAAATTATTGAAATTATCACCAATAATCGTGAACGGATGACCTTTGATTTTATGTTTTCTGACTAAATTTTTGGTAATTAATTGTAATTGAATGAAAAACAATTCTTCAAATTTTAATCGGAATTGCGCTTTCGCTAAAAGTTCTGGACTTTTTGGAAAATGAATATTGAAAAGCGCTGCATTTTTTGGAATTAATTTTAATTCGTCCAAAAGATATTTTGGCAACGTTTCCGTGAATTTTGCTTGCGTTTCAAGGAATAATTGTTGCATCATTTTATTCACCACTCGATTGGAAATTCCACGATTAGTCAAGGTTTCAGTCGATGGATAAACGGGTTGCAATGCCGAACGTAAGCTTTGTTCGTGTTCGTTAAGTAATTCCATTTCTGGATGTGCCATATTGTATTGACCGTTGAACGACGTTACTTTTCCAAAAATAACATAGGGAATATTGATTTTCAAACTTTCTCTAATCCATTTATGTCCTTGAAACCAAACGAGTTCCATTTCGCCAGTTTCATCAACAAAAGTGGCAACCAACCTTTTTTTGGCTTTACCGAATTCAACCGTTTTAATATTGATGATTTTACCAATAATTTGAACTTCAGCAGGATTATTATTGAGTTCATTAACTTTATAATAACGCGTTCGATCAATATAGCGATTGGGATAAAAATTAATCAAATCTTCATAACGATGAATGCCTAATTCTTTGCGTAAAAGTTCGCCACGTTGCGGACCAACGCCTTTTAGGTATTCGATAGGTGTTTGAAGAAGTTGATATGACATTGTAAGAAATTGTTAAAGCGAAGATAAGTTTTTAATTTGAAAATTTTAAAATGATTATATTCGTAATCTATAAAAAATAACCCATGCGAATACTTTTTTTCCTTTTTCTTTCCTTCTTTTCTTTTGCACAACAAGCAACCAAAGTTGATTTTAAAACTTCCAAAGGAAATATTACTGTAGATGTCAATCAGAAAAAAGTTTTCGGAACTGTCAGCTATGTTTTTGAAGTGAAAGAAAGTATCGATACGATTAAAATTGATGCACAGAAAATGACTTTTTCAGAAGTGAAAATCAATAAAAAATCGGTTAAATTTTCCAATTCAGGAAAGACATTAAACTTGTTTGAAGGTTTCAAAAAAGGAAAAAACACTGTCACTTTTTATTACGAAGCTTTTCCAAAACAAACGATGTATTTTGTTGATAAACG
>DAOLYL010000061.1:0-10028 GCA_035425765.1 Flavobacterium sp.
GATTTATCTCTAAAAGGTTCAGCGCCATATAAAAAAGAAACATTGCTTTCTGCCGAAGAAGTTGCTTTTGGAATTAACATAAGGTCATTGTTGTTCGATAAAAAAGTAAACATCGATAAAATATATGTTTCAGATGCTTTAATCAACGTTTTAGTAAACGAAAAAGGAGAAGCTAACTACAATGTCTATATTTCGAAAGAAGAAACTACCTCAAAAGATCCTTCAGAAACAGCACTTCGTTTAGAAAAAATTGCAATTGAGAATACCCATTTAATTTATAATGACAAATCAGCCAAAATACTAATCGATGCCAAAGGTTTCAATTATGTTGGAAATGGAGATTTAGACAAATCGATTTTTGATTTATATACAGAAGCCAAAATTGAATCCTTTGATTTTGCTTATGATGGCGAACAATATTTGAAAAATAAAAAAGTAAATGCAGATTTAATTACAAAAATTAACACGAATTCCTTAGCGTTTGTTTTTGAACAAAATAACTTAAAAATCAATAAATTACCAGTTGAGTTTAAAGGAAAATTTGACTTCCTGAGCAATGGTTACGATATGGATTTCAGTGTAAAATCTGAAAACAGCCATTTAAGTGAATTTTTCTCAGCATTACCACCAAAATATGTGACTTGGCTTGATAAATCAAAGGTTAAAGGAAAAACCGATTTGTCGATGTCATTAAAAGGAAAATATATCGCTTCTAAAAACCTAAAGCCAAATCTTGCTTTCAACATGAAAATCAGAGATGGTTTCGTGAATTATAATGAATCGCCAATTTCTGCATCCAATATTTTCTTGAATTTTGACACCAAATTACCTTCGCTTGACACAGAACAATTAACAGTAAATCTCGATTCTATTTTCTTCAATCTCGATAAAGATTATGTAAAAGCAATCGTTAAAACCAAAGGTTTAGCAACACCAAATATAGATGCCAGAATTGAAACTAAAGTCAATTTGGCAACATTAAACAGAGCTTTTGGACTTCAAAATATGGAATTGCGCGGAACATTAAATACCAACATTCGAGCACTTGGAGTTTATGATAAAAAGAACAATAAAATTCCAGTAACCAATGGAAAAATCGAATTGAAAAACGGTTACATCAAGACGGATTATTATCCAAATCCAATTAAAAACATCAACGTAATTGCTAGTGTTATTGATAAAAAAGGTTCACTCGATGATTTAAAAATTCAAATTACGCCAGCATCTTTAGAATTTGAAGGAAAACCAATTTATGTTAACGCAATTCTTGAAGATTTCCAAAATATTAAATACGATATCAAAGCAAAAGGCGAACTGAATTTAGGTAAAATTTATAAAGTTTTCTCCCAAAAAGGTCTCGATTTAGAAGGTTTTGTCAAAGCTGATGTTTCGTTTAAAGGAACACAAAGCGATGCCATGAACGGAAATTATGCAAAACTCCAAAACAATGGAACATTGGTATTGCGAGATATCAAAACGCGTTCAGAATACTTGCCAAAACCATTTATTATTCGCGAAGGAAATTTTGTTTTCAATCAAGACAAAATGAATTTCAACGAATTCAAAGCGACTTACGGACAATCCGATTTTAAAATGAACGGATTTATGCAAAACGTAATCGATTTTGTGTTGACCGATAAAGCCGTTTTGAAAGGAAATTTCACCTTGCATTCTGATTTTATCAATGTGGATGAGTTTATGGCTACAACCGAAACTGTTCAAAATCAATCAGATTCAACACAAGTGAAAACTTCGTCAGGAGTTATTGTAATTCCGTCAAATTTTGATTTAGAGTTTAATGCAACAGCCAATAAAGTCAATTTTGAAGACTTGAAATTGGAGAATTTGAAAGGAAAAATGAACATCAACAAAGGTCAATTAGCGTTGAAGAATTCAGCTTTTGATTTAATTGGTGCCAATGTAAAAATGGATGTTGTTTATGGAAGTCAATCGCCAGAAAAAGCATTTTTTGACTTCAAAGTAAATGCCAAAGATTTTGATATAAAACGTGCTTACAACGAAGTTAAAATGTTCCGTGAAATGGCTTCTGCTGCAGAAAGTGCCGAAGGAATTGTGTCGCTTGATTATAAAGTTGCTGGAATTTTAGACGGAAATATGGCGCCAATTTATCCGTCGTTAACTGGTGGTGGAACACTTTCGGTTAATAAAGTGAAAATGAAAGGGTTTAAAATGTTTGGAACAGTTAGTAAGAAAACAGGAAAAGATGCTATTGCTAATCCTGATTTGAGCAAAGTTGACATCAAAACCACAATAAAAAATAACATTATCACTATTGAACGATTTAAGTTCAAAGTAGCTGGTTTCCGTCCAAGAATTGAAGGAACAACGAGTTTTGATGGAAAATTGAATATCAAAATGAGATTAGGTTTACCGCCATTAGGTATAATCGGAATTCCATTAAAAATAACTGGAACACAAGATGATCCAAAAGTGCAACTAGGTAAACAAACTGAAGACTTAGAAGAAACAGAATACGATGGCGAAGTGCCAACACCTCTTCAAAATCAACAAACTATAGAGAATAAATAAAAAAACCCGAAACATTTGTTTCGGGTTTTTTTGTGGTATCTCCAGGAATCGAACCAGGGACACATGGATTTTCAGTCCATTGCTCTACCAACTGAGCTAAGATACCTTGCTTTGTTGCGGGTGCAAATATAGAACGATTTTTAATTTATCCAAAACAAATACTAAAAAAAATCTATCGTAACTTAGCCAATTAAAATACTTGGTTATGCTTTTAGTAATTGATGTTGGCAATACTCGAATTAAAACAGCTGTATTTGAGCAGAATACATTTGTGGAACATTTTGTTTTTACTAAAAAAGAATTTGATGAAAAAGTGAATTTTATTTTAAATCAGTTTCCAAAAATCACTTCTATTGTTGTTGCATCTGTTGGAATTTTAGATAAAAATGATTTTTTAGCATTCGAAAACAAAGCTAAAATAGTTTTTATAACCAAAGATAGTCTGTTCCCGTTTGCTAATTTATATGAAACGCCAAGTACTTTAGGAATTGATAGAATGGTTATAGCAACTGGCGCTGTACTTCAATTCCCAAAACAAAATCGATTAGTTATCGATGCTGGAACATGTGTCACTTACGATTTTATTGATGAGAATGATAATTATCTTGGCGGTGCAATTTCACCAGGAATACGTTTAAGATATGAATCACTTCATCAATTTACCGCAAAATTGCCTTTATTAGCTAAAGCAAATCCAAAAAGTTGCATCGGAAATTCTACAAATGAATCAATACATTCAGGCGTTGTTAATGGTCTGACAAACGAAATAGACGGATTTATTGATTACTATAAATCATTAAACGCTAATTTTATCATAATTTTAACTGGTGGTGATGCAGAATTTTTGGCTATGCGATTAAAAAATACCATATTTGCCAATTCAAATTTTCTACTCGAAAGTTTGAATCAAACATTTCAATACAATCAAAATGATTAAAAAATTTATAGTAAGCGTTTGTTTACTTTTTGCTCTTGTTTCTTTTGCACAAGAAGGAACTTCTTCACCATACTCTTTTTATGGATTAGGTGATGTTAAATTTAAAGGAACTGTTGAAAATCGTTCTATGGGTGGAGTTTCTGTTTTTGCGGATAGTATTCATGTTAATTTGCAAAATCCAGCGCAATTTGCCAGTTTAAAGTTGACTTCATTTGCAATAGGTGGAAGTTATTTAACTACTAAATTTAAAACAGAATCACAAGAAGAAAAGGCAAGAAGAACAACGCTTGATTATCTTGCAATTGGAATTCCTTCTGGAAAATTTGGATTTGGATTTGGTTTGATTCCTTACACTGCTGTTGGATATAAAATTAGTCAAACGACGACTGACCAAAACCCAACGACAACTCAGTATAAAGGTATTGGAGGAATGAATAAAGTTTTTTTTGGTACTGCATATAAAATCACGAAAAACATAAACATTGGTGCTGAAGCACAATATAATTTTGGATCAATTGAAACTACAAGTTTTAGATTTTTAGATGATATTCAATATGGAACTAATGAGGAAAATATTTCTGAAGTTGAAGGATTTAGTTTTACTACTGGTTTAACAATTCAACAAAAAGTAAAATCAAAATACACTTATTTTGGAAGTTTGGTTTATTCACCAGAGACTGATTTAACGATTAGAAACCAACGAACAATTAGAGTGAATAATGATGTAGATGAACAACCAGTTCAAAACTCAACATTTAAGTCACCGTCAAAATTTGCTATTGGTTCTGGTTTTGGAATAGTAAAAAAATGGCTTATTGGCGCTGAAGTAACAATGCAAAGTACTAGCGATTTAAAAAATCGTTTTGACGATATAGTTGGAGTGACTTTTGAAAATTCAACTCGATATAGTTTTGGGGGTTATTTTATTCCAAACTACAATTCGTACTCAAGTTATCTAAAAAGAGTTACTTATCGTGCTGGTTTGCGATACGAAAACACAGGAATGATTTTGAGAAACAAATCGATTGAAGATTTTGCAGTTACAGCAGGTTTAGGTTTACCACTTGGTGGAACTTTTTCTAAAATCAACGTAGGTTTAGAAATTGGAAAGCGTGGAACTGTTTACAATAATTTAGTAGAAGAAAATTATATTAACCTAAGTATTGGTTTATCGCTAAGTGACAGATGGTTTGTTAAACGTAAATACGATTAAATTTTAATTTTATGAGAACATTTTTTTTCTTAATTGCACTGCTTTCATCATTTATAAGTACTGCTCAAAAAGTAGATTGTTCTTTAAAAACTAAAGAATATCAGGATTTTATTATCGCGCTTGATTTTGAACAAGCATTTTCTTCATGGGAAACAGTTCAGAAAGGTTGCCCAAAACAAAGTGAAGACCTTTATGCGGACGGACAAAAAATTCTCCAATTCAAAATAGATAACGCTCCAACACCAGAAGAAAAAGAAAAATTGGTTCGTCAAGCAATGAAAATTCTTGATCAATTTAATAAAAACTTTCCCCTTGCTTCACAAGATTTTGAAATAAAAAAAGCAGCGTTACTCTTAAATAATAATATTGATTCTAAAGATGAAATTCTCAATCTTTTGAATAATGGATTTAAGAATGCTTCCGAAAAAATAACCGATGCTAATCTTATTTTTACCTATTTTCAATTTAATGTTGCTAAATTTATTTCTGGAGATAAATCAGTTACAATTGATAATGTGCTAGAAAAATATTTTCAAACAAACGCTTTGTTATCTAGACTAGAAATTTCAAATCCAGATAAAAAAGACGAGTATCAAGCTGCTTTACGAAGAGTGAAAATCGAGGGAAGAACAATTGCAACTTGTGAAAATCTAACAACTTATCTAGAAAAAAGACTTTCTGAAAACGGCGAAAACGCATCATGGTTAGTAACTTCGTTAAACGCACTTACCACAAAATGCAGTAGCCAACCGATATTCATGACTTTGGCTAGTAAATTGTATTTGACGGAAGTAACAGCTGAATCAGCTGGGTTTATTGCCCTTGCATCATTAAAAAATAGAAATTTTGAAGATGCAAAAAAATATTATGAGCAAGCAGCTGAATTAGAAACAAATCCATCTGAAAAAGCTAAAATCTACTACAATACTGCTGTTGGATTGTACGGTTCTGATTTGACAAATTCTAAAAAACAGTTAGAAAAAGCACTAAAAGCGGATCCAACTTTTGTAAAAGCATACATGTTTTTAGCACAATTATATTCTAACAATGCTGAAAAATGTGGGAAAACACCATTTGAGAAAAAAGCAATACACAACTTAGCAATCTATACTGCAAATAAAGTATTGGCTATTGATCCAAAAATGCGAACTAATATTGAAAGTTTAACTACTGGTTTTTCAAAAAATGCGCTGACAATTGATGAAATCGCAAAAGAGAAATTGTTAGGAAAAAAATATACTTTCACGGGTTGTGATATTAATGAAACCATGACTTTTCCTAATAAAAATTAATGCAAACTTCAAAAAATATAAACTTGCTTTTATTGGTTCTGTTTTTTTGCAGTATCCTAGTTTCTTGTGAAAGCAATTTTAAGGAAGTTCAAAAAATGAGTTTGTCAGAATTTAGCGCAAGTGGTGAAGCCGATACAATCAATCTAAAATATACCGATTCAGGAAGAATAAAAGCAGTTCTAATAAGTCCAAAAATGCTCGAATATGGAATGGTAGAATTTCCTTTTACCGAATTTCCAAAAGGAATTGACTTAACGCTTTTTGATGCCAAAGGGAAAAAGACTTTTGTGAAATCCAACTACGCCATTTCTCACAAAGGAACTAATATCATCGATTTACAAGGAAAAGTAAAAATCACCAACGAAACGGGCGAAACATTAGAAACAGAACAACTGTATTTTGACCAAAAAAACGAATGGTTTTTTACTCAAGAAAAATTTAAATTCACATCTCCAAAAGGAGTTTCTTTTGGTGAAGGAATAGATTTTAGCAAAGATTTCAAAAAAGTAAATTCTCAGAAAATTTCTGGAGAAATAGACGAATAAGATTAAAAAATATAAAAATGAACTACTTAAAATTTACCCAATACGCTTACCTAATCGCTGGAGCAATCTTTGCTTACGATGCTTTTACTAAATGGCAATCTAACGACGATAATTACATTCTTAGTGCTGTTTTTGCGGTGATTGGAATATTCATGTTTTTCTTCCGTAGAAAATATGCAAAACGTTTTGACCAACAGAATAAAAAGGAGTAAAATCTTTGGGTTCAAAAAAAATCGAGAATTACATAAAAATATAAGCATCTGATTGTTATTATTTCATAGATAATTGTATTTTCGCAAACTGAATTAAAAATTAACATAAAAATACGATGGCAGTTTTATCAAAAATTAGACAACGTTCAGGATTATTGATTGGTATGATTGCATTTGCATTATTTGCATTTGTAATTGGAGATTTAATCCAAAGCGGAAGTTTTAGTCAAACCTCAAGAGAAGTTGGAAGCATAAATGGAGAAGATATTTCTTTTGATGAATTTAATTTAAAAGTAAGCAATGCTGAAAAAAGTGGACAAGGAATGTCGGCTCTTCAAGCATCAAACCAAATTTGGAATCAAGAAGTAAGTATTGCGTTATTAACTTCTGAGTTCGAGAAATTAGGTATTAGAGTTGGTGAAAAACACATTGTTGAAGTGTTTAAAGCAGACCAAAATATTGCTCAAAATCCAGCTTTTTTAAATGCCTTAGGTAAATTTGACTTAGCAAAATTTAAAGATTATTTTAAAGCAAATCCTGAGGGAATTCAATATTTGAAAGAAAGAGAAAAAGACGCTGAGTTGAATGCAAAATACCAAATTTACAATGCTTTAGTAAAAGGTGCATTATACACAACAGAAGCAGAAGGAAAATTCAAATACGAAATGGAAGCTAACAAAGTTAGTTTTGATTTTGTGAGCGTTCCATTTTCTTCAATCAAAGATAGCGACGTGAAAGTAACAGATGAAGAAATTGTTGCCTACATGAAAACTAAAGAGAAAAAATTCAAATCTGAAGAAACTCGCGAATTAGATTACGTTCTAATTGAAGAAAAACCTTCTACACAAGACGAAGCTGAAATCAAATCGAAAGTTGATGGATTGCTATTGCCAAGCGTTCGTTACAACAAAGAAACAGGTAAAAACGATACGATTTCTGGGTTTAGATCAGCAACTAACATTGCAGAGTTTGTAAACGCAAATTCAGACAGACCTTTTGATTCAACTTATATTGCTAAACAAGATTTACCAGCAGAGCATGCTGAAAAATTATTTTCATTACCTGTAGGTGAAATTTATGGACCATATATCTATAATAATTACTATTGTATTTCTAAAGGATTAGGAAGAAAAGCTGGAGCAAAAGCAAAAGCAAGTCACATCTTAATCAGTTGGGAAGGAACTCAAGTTCCAAACAAAAAAGAAAAAAGAACTAAAGAAGAAGCAAAAGCTAAAGCAGAAAGTTTGTTAGCACAAGCTCAAGCAAATCCTGGAATGTTCATGATGTTGGCTATGACTAATTCTGATGACTCATCTTCACAACAAGGTGGTGATTTAGGTTATTTTGGTCCAGGTCAAATGGTAAAACCATTCAATGATTTCGTTTTTAATAATCCAATTGGAAAAGTTGGTTTAGTTGAAACTGAATTTGGTTACCATGTAATTAATGTTACTGATAAGCAAGATGCTGTTAAGCTAGCTACTATTGCTCAAAAAATCGCTCCTTCTGAAGCAACAAATGATAAAGTTTATGCTGATGCTACTAAATTTGAAATGGAAGCAGCAAGCAAAGATTTTGCAACTTTAGCAAAACAAATGAAATTAACGGTAACGCCATCAGTTAGAGTGAAAGCTATTGACGAAGGTTTTGGTACTATTCAAAATCAAAGACAAATAGTGAAATGGGCATTTAATTCGGATACTAACATCGGTGATGTAAAACGTTTTGAAATTGTAAACGTTGGACACGTTATTGCAAAATTGAAAAAAGTTACTGAAAAAGGATTAATGGCTGTTGAAGATGCTAAACCAATGGTTGAGCCAATTCTTAAAAACAGAAAGAAAGCTGAAAAAATTAAAGCAAAATTATCAGGATCGTCTTTAGCTGCAATTGCTGCTGCTAATAAAGTAACGGTTTTAAATGCAGTTGATTTAACAGTTGAAAATGCTGCACTTCCTGGAGCAGGATTTGAACCAAAAGTAGTTGGTTCGGCTTTTACTTCTAAAGTTGGTCAAGTTTCTAAACCAATTGATGGAAATTCTGGTGTATATGTTATTGTTACAAAATCGGTTGTTAAAGCACCAGTTTTGAAAAAACATGACGAATATGTGAACAAACTAAAACCACAAGTAGCTAATTATGCTGGTCGAGTTTTACCTGCGTTGAAAAACGAAGCTGATATCCAAGATAACAGAGCTAACTTCTACTAGTAGAAATTTATATCAAATAAAAAATGCCTCAAATTTATTTGAGGCATTTTTTTTTATTTATTGAATTTCTTTGTAAAAGGATTTTATGAAATATGCGATACAATTAAATCAGTATCATTTCATCATAAGGAATAACGGTTTCAAAACCTTTTTGTTTGAAATAATCGGTTGGATTTTCTTTTGAAAAAGCCATGATAAAATCTCCACCCCAAGCACCAAGACTTTTTAAAACACCATTAAAATCATAAAAAATAGTTTCTTTTATGGTAGAAAGTTCTAAAACTTGGCTCATTTCGATTTCGTGTTTTTCTAATTGATGAGCAAAAGTTTTAGCATCATTGGTAGAAATAATTGTTTCAGTAATCGAGTTGAAAAAAGGGATTGTTTTATGGATATTGCCTTGTTTGTTATAATAAGCTGCAATCGCTTCGCGGCTGTTTTGTTTTTTGTTTAGGTAAACAAAATAGATGTTTTGACTAAAATTAGGTTTAAAATCTACCGTTGTAACTTTGGGTAATTCGTTAACTAATTGGTACAAAATTGCTGAATTATTTTGAGCGCAAGCAATATCATAACCACTTCCGCCAAAACTGTTTTGAAGCAGTTTGAACGCATCAATTTCTAGCCATTGGGCAATATTGTTGATTAATGTTGATGATGTTCCTAAACCCCAATTTTTCGGAAAACTCAATTCGGTGATGATTTTATAACCATTGGATTGTGTAATAAAATTTGAATTTTGTAGATACGCTTCGTGTAAAATGTCAATTAGTGTGTTTTTTACGCTTTTGATATAGTCAAAACGTTCTTTTCTAACGATGGACGAAAACGGAATGTTATCTTCGAACCAAATACTTCCATCGCTGTCAAAACTTGTCCAGCTAATCATTTCGTTTTCGCCTTCTTCAATGTGTAAGTTTTGCCCAAATTTTGTAGGCAAAGCCAAAGCAATTGCGCCATCAAGAACGACATATTCGCTGGTGATGAGTAATTTTCCGTTGCTGTAGAAGGTTTTTTTCATAAAGCTGGTTTTGTGCTATGGTTTCCTTTTTATCCCCGATTGTAGTGG
>DAOLYL010000061.1:10128-12306 GCA_035425765.1 Flavobacterium sp.
AACGAAAAGCGGGAATAAGGTTTATTTTAATTCGCAAGCGATTCGATCCTATTTCCTTAAATTTTCGATTAATTCCACTACCGAAGCGTGAGAAATGGTATTGTTTTCAAAGTGTTTGGCGATGGCAATTCGTTCTTCTTTGGTGGCTTGAAATTGATTTAAAATATTATTGATGTGCATTTTCATGTGGCCTTCTTGAATTCCGGTTGTGGTTAGCGAACGCAATGCGGCAAAATTTTGAGCCAAACCAGTAACGGCAACGATTTGCATTAGTTCATGTGACGATGGTTTTCCTAAAATTTCCAGTGCAATTTTTACTAACGGATGCAACGATGTTAATCCGCCAACGGTTCCAAGTGCGAGTGGAATTTCCATCCAAAAGGTGAATATTCCGTTTTCTATTTTGGCGTGTGATAAGCTGGAATAACTTCCGTTTCTAGAAGCATAAGCGTGAATTCCGGCTTCAACGGCGCGAAAATCGTTGCCTGTTGCCAGAACGACTGCGTCAATTCCGTTCATGATTCCTTTGTTATGAGTAACGGCACGATAAGGTTCAATTTCGGCGATTTTTACAGCTTGCACAAATTTTTCGGCAAATTCGGCTGGGTTTTCTATTTTCTTTTCAGCTAAGTCTTCCACTTTACAAGAAACTTCGGCGCGAACGATGCAATTTGGAACATAATTTGACAAAATGCTCATTACGACTTGAATGTTTTTTTCTTCTTCTGAAAAAGGTTCAAATTGTTGCGCTTCGTCTTTTAATGTTTTGGAAAATTGTTCTAAACATGAATTGATGAAATTTGCACCCATGCTGTCTTTGGTTTCAAAAGTTGCATGAAGTTGGAAGTAATTTTCCAATTCTGAGGTTTTGTTTCTTAGTTCAATATTGAGAATTCCACCGCCGCGTTTTTGCATATTTTTGGTCATGCTTTCGGTTTCTTGGAAGAATTTCGGTTTGGTTTCTGCAAAGAATTTTTCCAGTTTTTGAACATCGCCTTTATAAATGAAATGCACTTGACCAATTTTTTCGGAGTTTAAAACAGTTGCTTTAAATCCGCCACGAGTTGACCAATATTTAGCCGATTTTGCTGCTGCAGCAACTACTGAGCTTTCTTCAATTACCATTGGAACGCTTTTGTATTTTCCGTTAATGAGAAAATTAGGCGCAATTCCCATTGGTAAATAGAAATTAGAAATCGTATTTTCTATAAATTCATCGTGGAGTTGTTGCAGTTTGTCATCGCTGTTCCAATATTGTTTTATAGTAGTAACAGCTTCGCTTGGATTGGCGAAATAAGTAGTTGCAATCCAGTTGATTTTTTCTTCTTTGGATAATTTTGAAAATCCGGAAACGGCTTGGCTCATTAAAATGATAATTTTTTTATAGAAGTGATTCTTTATATTTTATAAATCCAAAAACTTCAATAGTGTTGTTTAAAGTGTTGATTTGATATACAGATGTATATCCTTTAAAGACATAGTCTCTTACTAAATCATCGTCAAAATATTGAGATTTTTTGAAATGAAATGGATTTTTCAAATCCTTTTTCAAATTTCTGATTAAGTCTTTTTTAAACTTTTTTGCAGCTAGAGGTTTGTCTTTGGCTATATATAAAACTTGATTATCTAAATCTGAAACAAATAGTGTTGTTAAAACGATTTTCATTTTTAACTTTTATCAAGTGTCTTTTCGTATTCGTCAATAGAAATTAAATCTGCTTTTCCGGATCTTAACTCGTTTAAACGTTTTTGTAAAATAGTTTTAGTTGCCTCGAATGAATCTTCACTCTCAATAATTTTCAATTCATTTTTTGAAAACGAATTTAAAAAAGCAAGAAGTTTTTCTTTTACTTTAGGTTGAAATTCTATGTGTAATGATTCCATAAAAAGATAGATTAAAATACAAATTTAGTGATTTAAAAAATACCAAAAATTTAATTTTAAAATAAATTAGTTGGGTTTTTTAGTGTGAGTTGTACTTGTAAATAGTAGTTAAAATCGTTTTTAACAAAAATTAGTGCCGTTATTTGTGAAAATTTCACTAAAATTGACAGGTTTTTTAAAACACTAAAAATATATGAAGTCAATACAATTGGTTGTTCTTTTTGTTGTAACACTTTTTTCGGCAACAGCACAACAAAAAATTACGGTAGAAGAAATTTATAGAGGTGAGTTTCG
>DAOLYL010000062.1:0-5727 GCA_035425765.1 Flavobacterium sp.
ATCGGAATACTTTCTACTTTTTGAGCATCGGCTGGCGATAATTTAGCAATTAAATTATTGGCTTCGGTTCCAAGATATTTTGCTGGAACATCTAGTTTTAAATTGTAATTCATATTTTGGTCAAAACCGTGCGTTCCGCCAACATTCACTTTGATGTCTTGGTATTTAATGTCGAACGGTTTTACGTTTACTTTTCCATCTTTAAAAGTAACGGCAGTTTTTAAATCATTCAAATTTAATTTTTTCAAATCCACAAAATTCAAGTTATTATCCAAAGCCGAAAGCAATGTTGAATTACTCGAATTTACAGTAGTCGAAAGCAATTGACCTAACAAATCTCCAGTTAAACTGCTCAAAATTGGCGTCATTTCGGTTTCGTTTAAATTTCCTGATAATTTGATGGTTGAATTTAATTTTCCGTTGATAATTCCAGCAATTGGTGCGATTTTTTTCA
This sequence comes from Flavobacterium sp., assembly GCA_035425765.1. Classification (GTDB taxonomy): domain Bacteria; phylum Bacteroidota; class Bacteroidia; order Flavobacteriales; family Flavobacteriaceae; genus Flavobacterium. The sequence goes on from DAOLYL010000062.1 coordinate 455, forward strand.
TCATATCCAATTGGGTAAACGTTTGCATGATGTCAACTGCGTTTAATCCTAAATCCATATTGAATTTTGGCGTTTTTTCTTTGGTAGAAATATCTCCGTTAAACGCAATCGAACCTCCAAAAATATCGGTTTTTCCGTTTTGTAATGTTGCTTTTTGGTCTTTGATGATGATTTTTCCAGAAACGTTTTTCAAAGTTAAATTATCATATAAAACCGTATTGGCTTTGGCAGTTAAAGAACAATTTAAGAACGCTGGAATTTTCATTGCTTCTGATTTTTTGGTTGCCGTTTCCGTTTTTGGAGCTTCGGTTGTCATGAAATCATTAACCGCTAATTGATTGGAATTTAGGTTGAAATTTCCTTTCAATTCTTGGTTTTTGAATACAAATCCGTAGAAATTTTCTAAAACTCCGTTAACCGAAATATCGCTTTTTCCTGTTTTTGCGTTAAATTGTTGCAGGTTTACGGTACTTGGATTGAAAGCGACCAAAACTTTGCTGATGTTCATCGTTTTTCCGTTTTCATCGGTATAATTAAAGCCAGATAAATCAATAGTTCCAGCATTTTTTATTCGTGCATAATCACTTTTTTCTACCGATTGCATATCAAATTCTGTTGTTACATCAGCTTTCAAAATTCCGCTTAAAGGTTTGTCAAGCTTTACTGGATAAGCTTTTGTAACGTTTGCCAAATTGATTGTTCCTTTCAAAGCCGCATTAACTAAAGCATTTTCAGCTAAATTTTTAATATTAGCTTTCGCATTGAAAACATCTTGGTCAATTTGAAATGATAGTTTGTCTAAATTCACATACGTATCGTTCATTACACCAGTTTCATTGATGATTTTGGTGTCAATTACGATATTTTTAACCGATTTTGGTAAATCTGGATATTGAAACGAAGCATTATTGGAAGCAATTTCGATGTTGAATTTTGGCACAGTTGTATCCGAAAATAATCCTTTGGCAAATCCTGCAACGGTAAAATCTCCAGTGGTTTTTACGTTATCCAAACTCGCAGCATATTGCGCCGGAATTAATCCTAAGAAGTTTTTGAACGATGAAGTTGGCGTTTTAAATTTCAAATCATATTCTTGTCCAGCTTCAACAATTTGAATAAAACCGTCGAATTCCAAAGGCAATTCGTTGATTTTTGCTTTGTTTTCTTTGAACGTATATTTACTTTTTTCTAAATCAATTCCCAAAACAGCATCCAATGAAAGCGCTACATTTTTCATGTAGGTTGCTTTATCCATCGAAAGTGAAACTTTGGTAGTCGTTTTTGTGTCTAAATCGAGTTTTGAAGCCGTAAAATCGCCTTTTCCTTCGTGGTTAATGCTATCAAGAACCATTTTCATTTTTGACTTTTCATCATAAAATTGAAATCTGAAATTCTCGATTTCATATTCTTTTATTTTTAATGCTAATGGTTTGCTTTTGCTGTCGTCAGCTTCTTTTTGCTTATTTTTCAAGGCAATATCAAAGTTTCCAACGCCATTTTTGTCGATAATTATATTGATTAAACCGTTTTTTGATGAAATTCCGTCAATATTCATCGGTTCGTTTTCGCCTTTGAATAATTCTCGGATAGACATTTTTAAATTTAGTTCTTCAAAAGAAACCAAAGTATCGCCTTCAAACGGTGCTTTGTTGATGATAGAAAGTTTATCAATCGTTACACTTGCGTTCGGAAAATTCTTGAACAAACTCAAATCGGCATCGGCAAAAGCAACTTTTGCATCCACATTTTCATTAATAGAAGTTAGGATTTTAGCATTGATTTGGTCTTTGAAAAAGTAAGGAATAGCAAAAGCTGCCACAACCAACAATAGAAAAACAATTCCAACGATTTTTAAAATTTTCTTTAGCATGATATACTGATTAGTTTATTTTTATAGGACAAAAATCATACCATCAAAAGTAAACACTTTAAGTTATTTACTACTTGTTTTTAGAAAATTTTAATAATTAAAACTTATTATCTTTTAATAAATCGTTTTGATGATTTTTTTCTATCATCGGTAATAATGTTAATCATATAAACGCCTTCTCTTAAATCTGAAACATTAATAGGAAGTAAATCTGCTTCATTATTTAAGGAACTTTTTAATAATAACTGACCTTGAAGATTGTATATTTCAACAATCTTAACATCAATTTGATTTTTAATAAAAATAGTTATAAAATTTGAAGCAGGATTTGGTGAAAGACTAAAATTCTCATCAAAAGATATGTCATTATTTCCTAAAAGTGAGTAAGTAGTTGAAACAGTATTTGTTTTGATAGGATTGTTGTAGTCAAAATAGATTAAAGCATTATTTTCAATATTCGTTCCAATACTTATATTGCTAATAGGTTTAATTTTATAAACAATATATCCTTGACTTGCTAATTCATCACTACTTTCCGTTGGAAGATTGATTCCGTCAAAAAAGAATTCCAATCGATTTGACTGAGATAAAGTGGTTCTAAACGGGTGACTGGAATCAACTACTTGTAGCGTGTTTTTATCCAAATTTGATGTTAAATAATCTTTTACAACAATATTTTCAGCCATAAAATCTCCAACGTTTTGAAATCGAATGCGATAAGTTAAATAATCTCCTGATTTTGAAATGTCTAATTGAGATCCTTCTAGTACTAACTTGTCATTCGGGTCAAAAGAACCAACAACCAATTGATTTAATGAAAAACTATTGTTGCTAGGTGTTTCATCAGTTTGTGCTGTGGTTACAAGTGAGGTAAATGATAGAACATCACCATTATTCACAGCTGGTGTTTCCATAGGTGAATTAAGATTAAAAGTGATTTCAATTTCAATTTTTTCAAATGGTTGTAAAGTTGAAAAATCCCAAAATAATGTATTGTTGGTTTGAGATGATACAGCTAAACTTGAATTTATAAAATCTAATATTGTATTATTATATAAGAATGAAACCGTACCTGATTCAATTTGGTTCCCTTTATTTTTTACTATTAATTTATATTTAGCATCAAAACCTGGTCTTGCTACGAATATTGGAACTAAAGTTGTTTCTAAATCAGAATGAACACCGTTTGGGGTTAAACAAAAATTTGCTAATTGGGTGTTCCCAGCATTAGAAAAGTTATATGTATAATTGTTTGGAGTAACTATAAAATAATTTGGATTTTCAAGTTGTGGCGATATTATTCCGCTTCCTTGACCCAAATAGTAAATAAAATTTCCACTTTCGTTGCTAAAAGTGTAATTATTTTGTGGACTAAAATTCAATTTAATATTTGGCAAATTGTAATTTAAGTTGCCACAATCCAATTTTACATTTCCTGAAATTGTATTAAATTCTCCACCAGGAATTGAGGAACAATAAGGTGAAGCATTTTTAGATCTTGGTGTGTCAACAGGTAACGTTGCGTCACCAAACAACCCTAAATGACTGAAATAAAACTCTTCGTCTCTATAACTATTGTTTGAATTAGAATAACTGCCACAACCTTCGTCAACACAGATGAAAAGGTCAGGACTTCCATTGATTTGAAAATTATAACCACCATTAAAAATTGGCATACCTGATAAACTATATTCTACATCGCAAAATCCGTTTTTAAAGTCTATAAAACTTAAATTTTCACCACTAATAGTAACCGTTGGGACAGGACCAAAATTAAATTGTTCAGGTGTTGGCATTTTTACGCTTGTCAATACATCACTATTACAAGTAAAAGCACTTCTTGGAAATTCAAATCCTGTTAAATCTAATGTTGTAAATGAATTATTAGAGATATTTAAAAAACCTTCATTTTCAAAAAAAGTTATATTTGGAAAGTTTATTGAAGTCAATAAATTATCATTTAAGTATAGTTCAGATCCATTGAAAATATAATTGAATGAAACAAGTTGATTATTACTTAAGTCAACAATGTCTCCATTTAATTGATTACAATTAAATGAAGTCAGGTTATTATTATTTAAATTTATATTTCCAACAGAACTTCCTGTAAATGAAACAAGGTTATTATTACTTAAATTACATTCGTTTATGTTCGGAGAATTAGAAATATCAATGCTTTCAAGTCCAGTATTATTGATGATTAACTTGTTGAGTAACGGTGCATTAATGGTTATTGTTGTTAATAAAGGACAACCGCTAATTTCTAACCAATCTAATTGAGTTAATTCAGTAATATTGATTGTTGTTGCTGAAATATTAATAATGAAAATGTAATTTACATTTGAAAAACTCTGAATTCCTTCCAAATTCGTTATTGAACTTGAAGAAAGAACCAATTGTGTTATGGCTAGAGCTTCAACCTCTTGTATTTCACCATCTGTATTAGTATCAACACCAAGAAAATTGATTAAATAAGATTTAAAATTAGCGTCAGGAATTGAAACAATTTGTGAATATGATAAGTTTAAAAGAAATAATGTAATTAGTAAGTAGATTTTTTTCATAAGTTTTAATTGATTGTTGTAAATGTAAAAAAATTATTAATACATCAAAAAATTAATCTTTAATCTGAAATAGTTTTATTTAATTTGTGCCTACGTATGAGTAAGCAACACCAAGTTATTTTATCGTTAGGTACTAATCAAGGTAATCGTCTTGAAAATATTGAGCGTTGCATTACCGCAATTCATCAAGAAATTGGTACCGTTATTAAAGTTTCAAAGCTCTATGAAACGCCATCTTGGGGTTTTGAAAGTGAAGATTTTTACAACTGTGCATTAATTGTTCATACACACAAAACAGCTTATAAAATTCTTGATGAAGTATTGCTTTTAGAAGAAGCTTTAGGCAGAGTTCGTTCTGAAGTTGAAGGTTATCAGGCTAGAATAATTGATATCGATGTCATTTCCTTTGATGAAGAAATAATTGCTACCGAAAAATTAAAATTACCACATCCTGAAATGCAAAATCGTTTGTTTGTTTTGCTTCCAATGCGTGATTTGAATTTGGATTGGCGTCATCCAATTTTGCAGCGATATCTTCACGAGTTGCTCGTGCTTTCGGAAGATAAAAGCAATTGTAAATTTGTTCAAAACCTTGAAAACCCAATCGCGAAAATTAAATTAAGTGATTTTAATTATATTGCCATTGAAGGAAATATTGGCGCAGGAAAAACTACTTTGGCAAATAAATTAGCGGAAGATTTTAATGCAAAAATGGTTTTAGAACGTTTTGCAGATAATCCGTTTTTGCCAAAATTTTATGAAGATCAAAATCGCTATGCTTTTCCACTCGAAATGTCATTTTTAGCCGATAGATATCAGCAAATTTCAGATGATTTAGC
>DAOLYL010000062.1:5827-12213 GCA_035425765.1 Flavobacterium sp.
GAATACTTAGAAAAAATCAACAGTGGTTATTTGGATTATATTAAATCACAAAAAGATTTGAATGTCTTAATCATTGATGTTTCGAATAAAGATTTTCTTCAAAATCAGGAAGATTATGCTTTTATTTTGGAAGAAATTCAGAAAAAACTTCAATAAACAATTATCTTTTTAAACTGAAATGCCCTTTTTTCTCCGGTAGAGTAGCATCAATTATTGCCGAAAACCAATAATCATCACTTTGCAATAATTTTCCATTAAGCGTTCCATCCCAAAGTGGATTTTGAGAATTTAAAATGGAGATTAATTTTCCGTATCTATCAAAAATTGAAATTTTCGGGTTATTATAAAAACTCATCCCTTTAATAGTCCAATAATCATTAAATCCGTCGCCGTTTGGAGTAAAAACAGATGGATAAACAATATGTGAAAAAGGGAAATCATCAAAACCACAATTGTTTTTGTCGTTTACATATGCAACATAAATTCCTCCTGTTGGAAGGTAAAAAGTGTTTGACGATTGATAGTTAATTCCGTCAATTGAATATTCAAAATCGCCTGGATTGGTTTCAATTGTGGCAAAATTATTTAAAATAGTAACATTTGAAATAATTGGCGATTCATATACGTTTACAATAAAGTTTTGAGTGATTGAACATCCAAAACTATTTGTGATTTTCACTGAAAAAGTTGCTTCTATTGATGCCAAAATATTTTGAGATAATTCACCTGTTGACCATTCATAATCCATTCCATTGATTCCTGCGGTCAAAGTTATTTCATCATTTTCACAAATTGTAATTTCAACATCGCTTACCGATGGTGGATTTTGATTTACAGTTACATTTACAGTCGTTCTAGGTATTGAAAAACAGTTGTTATTGTCTGATTCTACATAATAGGTTGTTGATGAGTTTAGAACTGGAGTTGTAAAAGGATTTCCTGTAAAAATAGGAGTTGATGACGCTAAATCATCATACCATTTAACTATTCCAATTGAACTATTTGCGTTTAGTGAAACCGAATTTCCTTCACAAATTGGAATCGTAGCGTTGATGTTTAAAACAGGTCTTTCAAAAACGGTTACTGTTAATGGTGTTCGGTTAAAAGTTGTACAGCCAACTGGAAAAGCATCTAAATAATAAGTTGTACTTATATTTAATATTGGTGTTGTAAATGAATCTCCAGTTGCAATTGGAGTTCCGCCAGTTTGAGTATCATACCAAGAAATAGTTCCGTCAGTTGCTGTTGCATTTAATGTTACCGAATCGGCATCACAAATACCATAGCTACTAACTGGATTTATTGCAGGAATTGTAATTGTTGAACTTGCAGAAATATTTAAAACTGGATCGCCAGGCATTCCGCCATATTCAACGATATAACCTTTTGGTTGATAATCTCCGCTTGCTCCGCCAACGTTAGATAAATCATTCCATGAGCCAGGAATTCCAACACCTGGCGCAGTTATGTGAGCATAGTCTTCATCGTTTACATTATTTGGTTCTGCATTGTTCCATTTTGCAAAAGAAGAGGTAAATCCATTTATTCCACCATTCCAAAAAATGTTTCCAATTTCTGGTCCAGTCATCCATCTCCAAACTCCTTCGATTTGTTCATCACTACCGCCAATCCATCCTGCGCCAGCTGCTTGTTCGCCTGAAAGTTGTGCTTCGTCAGCAGAAGTTATTGTTGCTAAATAACCTTGAAGTCCATAATAAGTGCTGTTTTCGGCTGCGATTTTAGCATTTGACCAAGTAATTCCAACATTGGGAACATATTGATAATAATGATCAGTTGAAGGTAAGTAATTTGCTTGACCAATTGTAATAGAAAAAGTTCTAGTTCCTGATGGATTTGTTGCATTATTTTGAAAGACAATATCTTTAACTGCTGCAATAATTTCTGGATAAGTTGGCTGACTAGTAACACCAATCAAGGTTAATTTTCCAGCGGCTTGATTCCAACTTGAAGTTATGTTTGGATGAATTCCAGTTAATGTTAAAACATCTTGCCCGTTTACATATCCTGATGAAATTTGAATATATATGGCATCAATTCCTGGATCATCAGGATCGACAATATTAAAATCGGTAACAATTTTAGTTAGAGTTTGCGGACAATAGATTTGATTTCCTGTTGCCGTTAAAACTGGAGCAACATTTGCAAGCGGTTTTCTTGGCTTGTTTTTTTTCCAAAAATGAGTTTCCAACTGATTAATTTTCAACGAGTCATTCGTTGGGTTGTGTCCGAAAAAAAATTGAAAGAAAAATAAAAAGAGTAAAACCGTTTTTTGCATCGCTAAAAATAGAGAAAATAAATTGTATAAACTCTTAATAAAATGGTAATGAAATGTTAGAATTTCATTTTTTGAAATAAATCCCAAACCACAATTCCAGCGCTTACTGAAATGTTTAATGAATGTTTGGTTCCCAATTGAGGAATTTCAATTGTTCCATCACAAAGTTCAATTGCTTTTTGATTTACGCCATATACTTCATTTCCAAAAACTAAAGCATATTTTTTTTCTTTTTCTACTTTGAAATTTTGGAGAAATGTAGCGTTTTCTACTTGTTCAATAGCATAAACGGCTATCGTTTCATTTTTAAGTTTTTCAATCACAGAAAGTACATTTTCCTGATATTCCCAAACAACGGTTTCAGTAGCGCCAAGAGCTGTTTTGTGGATTTCTTTATTTGGAGGAATGGCAGTTATACCGCAGAGATAAATTTTTTCAATCAAAAAAGCATCGGATGTTCTAAAAACAGAACCAATATTATGAAGACTTCTAATGTCGTCGAGAATAATGATGATAGGCGTTTTTTCAGCTTCTTTAAAATCGGCAATTGATTTTCGCTCTAGTTCTTTATTTTCTAGCTTTCTCATTTTTGAAATTTTTTGCAAATATATTCAAAAAAAAATCTCGTCTCATTTTTAACAACGAGACGAGAGTTTTTCAAACCTAGTATAATAATTAACTTTTTGTTGGTTCAACTGTTGGAGCGTTATCAACAACTGTTCCTTTTATAGTAAGAACTTTTGGAGTTTCAGAAGCATTTGAAGTTACAGTTACTGTTTTTGTAAAAGCACCAACTCTGTTAGTGTCATATTTTACTCCAATAGTAGCTTTTGCACCTGGAGCAATTGCACCTTCTGGTTTTGTTGGAACAGTACAACCACATGAACCTTGAGTGTTTGTGATTGTTAATGGTTTTGTTCCATTGTTAGTTAAAACAAATTCTCTTTTTCCTTCAGAACCTTTAGAGATTGTTCCATAATCAATAGTTTCGCTTTCGAAAACTAATCCAGCACCATCAACTTTTGGAGTTTCGATTTTAGCAACTTCTTTTTTTACAGCTTTTTTTACTGTTTGAGCGTTTGTAGTTGCAACACCGAAAACTGTTATTGCAGCTAATAAAATTATTTTTTTCATTTTTAAAAAGTTTTTAAGTTATAGGACAAAACTATTTAAATTTTCATTGTGGGATTTATTTTTTGCCTTAATTTTAAATTAATTTTTTTTAAGTTATCTATTCACTCTAAAATATTTAAATTCGCTTTCTCATAAATTTAAATTCAAAATCCATTGTCTGCTAAAGAAATTCAACCGAAAGAAACACCTTTAATGAAACAATACAACGAGATAAAAAGAAAATATCCCGATGCTTGTTTACTTTTTAGAGTTGGCGATTTTTATGAAACTTTTGGAGAAGATGCCATTCGGGCATCAAAAATTCTTGGAATCGTTTTAACTAAACGTGGCGCAGGAAGTGAAACCGAAACGGCTTTGGCAGGATTTCCGCATCATTCCTTGAATACTTATTTGCCAAAATTGGTAAAAGCTGGACTTCGAGTAGCAATTTGTGATCAATTAGAAGACCCAAAAATGACTAAAACCATTGTGAAACGAGGTGTAACCGAATTGGTAACACCAGGAGTTTCTATGAATGATGAGGTTTTACATTCTAAGTCTAATAATTTTTTAGCTTCAGTTTATTTTGGAAAAAAACAATTAGGCGTTTCTTTTCTCGATGTTTCGACTGGTGAATTTCTTACTTCGCAAGGAAATGAGGAATACATTGATAAACTATTGCAGAATTTTCAACCAAGCGAAATATTAATTCAAAAAAATAATAAAACTGCTTTTAAACAAAGTTTTGGTGACAATTTCAATGTCTTTTATTTAGAAGATTGGGTTTATAAAGAAGATTATGCTCAAGAAATATTGACTAATCATTTTCAAACTAATTCGTTAAAAGGTTTTGGTATAGAAGAACTTCCTGATGGAATTGTAGCTTCTGGAGCAATTTTATATTATTTATCAGAAACACAACACAATAGAGTTCAGCACATTACAAATATTCAAAGAATAGCTGAAGATGCTTATGTTTGGATGGATCGATTTACAATTCGAAATTTAGAATTATATCACAGTCACTCTCAAAATGCGGTCACACTTCTTGATGTGATTGATAAAACGCTTTCGCCAATGGGTTCAAGATTGTTGAAACGTTGGTTAGCATTGCCTTTAAAAGATATTCATAAAATTAGAAATCGACATGAAGTTGTTTCTTATTTGAAGGAAAACCAAGAAATTCTTCAAAAGATTCAATATCAAATTAAACAAATTTCAGATTTAGAACGATTAATTTCGAAAGTTGCAGCAGGTAAAATTTCACCGCGAGAAATAATTTATCTCAAAGAATCATTAGATGCAATTATTCCCATAAAAAATTTGGCGTTAGAGAGTAAACAAGAAGCTGTTCGAATTATCGGCGATAGTTTTCATGCTTGTGATTTGCTTCGCGAAAAGATAAAAACAACACTAAATCAAGATGCGCCAGTAGCTATTGCTAAAGGAAATGCAATCGCAACAGGAGTTCATCTTGAGTTAGACGAATTGCGAAAAATTGCCTTTTCTGGAAAAGAATTTTTGGAAGGAATTGAAAAAAGAGAATCGGAACTCACAGGAATTTCTTCCTTAAAAATTTCATTCAATAATGTTTTTGGTTATTATATTGAAGTTCGAAACACACACAAAGATACAGTTCCAGCAGAATGGATTAGAAAGCAAACCCTAGTTAATGCCGAAAGATATATCACCGAAGAATTAAAAGAATACGAATCAAAAATTCTTGGTGCTGAAGAAAAAATCCACCAAATAGAAGGACAATTATTCGAACAGTTGGTTAATTGGATTTCAACTTACATTAAACCAGTTCAGTTAAACGCTAATTTAGTTGCACAGTTGGATTGCTTAACTTCGTTTGCTCAACTAGCAATAGAAAACAACTATGTTTGCCCAATTCTTGATGAAACTTTCGACTTAGAAATAAAAGAAGGTCGTCATCCAGTAATCGAAAAGCAATTGCCTGTTGGTGTTCCTTATATTTCAAATGACGTTTTTTTAGATAGAGAAACTCAACAATTAATTATGATTACTGGTCCAAACATGTCTGGTAAATCAGCTATTTTAAGACAAACTGCTTTGATAGTTCTCTTGGCTCAAATGGGAAGTTTTGTTCCAGCAGAAGCAGTAAGAATGGGCGTTGTTGATAAAATATTCACCAGAGTTGGCGCTAGTGATAATATTTCAATGGGTGAATCTACTTTTATGGTTGAGATGAATGAAACGGCTTCGATTTTGAATAACATTTCCGATAGAAGTTTAGTTTTGTTAGATGAAATTGGTCGAGGAACAAGTACGTATGATGGAATTTCAATAGCTTGGGCAATTGCAGAGTTTCTTCATGAGAATCCAGCTAGAGCAAAAACTTTGTTTGCTACACATTATCACGAATTGAATGAAATGAGTGAATTATTACCGCGTATTCAAAACTATAATGTGTCAGTTAAAGAATTAAAGGATACTGTTTTATTTATTAGAAAATTGGTGAAAGGCGGAAGTGCTCATAGTTTTGGAATTCATGTTGCAAAAATGGCTGGAATGCCACAAACGGTTATTCAAAAAGCGCAAAAATTACTAAAAAAATTAGAAAAAAATCATTCAAACGAATCGCTTAATGGTATTAAGAGTGCTAAAGATGATATGCAATTAAATATTTTCAGTCTTGACGATCCATTATTAGAAGAAATTAGAGAAGATATTCTTGCGCTTGATATAAATACTTTAACTCCAGTAGAAGCTTTAATGAAGTTAAATGAGTTGCGAAAAATGTTGCAAAAAAAATAACTTCCTGCTATTGATTTTGCAATCAAGCATTTATCTTAGCTTGAATTTTTTTTCTAAAAAAAGGTTTGCATTATTCAATTTTAGTATTACATTTGCATCCGCAATACTGAACAAGTATTGATGTTCAAACAAATTTTGAGAATGCGAAAATAGCTCAGTTGGTAGAGCGCGACCTTGCCAAGGTCGAGGTCGCGGG
>DAOLYL010000063.1:0-12192 GCA_035425765.1 Flavobacterium sp.
TTTTGCAATAATTCGGTGTTTCGCATTGCAACTTCAGAGAATAAATCTCTTGCCAAAGCATAATCTTTTATTTCAGTATAATTTTTCTCGAAATCGCTTAGTAAATTACCATATTCAGCTTGTTTTCCAGCTTTGATTACTTTTTCTTGAAAATCTTTTTCAAATTTTTGTTTTACACCAATAGCGTTTGATTTTTTCAAACCTTTCGTTTCGCCAATCCATTTTTTCCAATAATTAGCAACTGAAGCATATTTGGAAGCATATTGAATTTTGATAGCATTGTCTTTTCGCATAAAACCATCTTGCACTTTCAAAGCCGCATCACGAATTTCAATTTTTGCCGGATTTGTAGTGTTTACAATTTGTTCCACGGCAACAGCAGGCAAATATTCCTGAGTTTTTCCAGGATAACCCATAACCATCGTAAAATCATTTTCCGAAATTCCTTTGGCAGAAATAGGGAAGAAGTGTTTTGGTTTGTATGGAACGTTGTCTTTTGAATATTCCGCTGGACGATTATTTTTGTCCGCATAAATTCTAAATAACGAAAAATCTCCAGTATGTCTTGGCCAAACCCAGTTATCAGTATCCGAACCAAATTTTCCAATCGAACTTGGTGGCGCGCCAACCAATCGAACATCTTTGTAGTTTTCGGTTACAAATAACAAGTATTGATTTCCGTCATAAAACGTTTTGATGCTGTTTTCTTGCCACGATTCTTTAGGCGAAGTTTTAGTTAATGAACTGATGTTCGCCTGAATTTTTTTCTGTTTTTCACCTTCAGATGTCATTGTTTCTGTTCCTTCTAGAACTTTAGTCGTTACATCTTCAATTTTGATTATAAATGTTACATATAAATCTTTGTTAGGCAATTCTTCGTCCATTTTATAAGCCCAAAAACCATCGGTTAGATAATCTTTTTCAACGGTTGAATGACTTTGAATATTGTCAAAACCACAGTGATGATTGGTTAAAAGTAAACCTTTGTCCGAAATCATTTCGGCAGTACAACCGCCATCAAAATGAGGAACAGCATCTTTTAAACTCGATTTGTTAACCGAATAAATGTCTTCGGCAGAAATTTTCATGCCAAGATTTTTCATTTCACTTTCATTCATACCTTTCAATAAGGAAGGAATCCACATTCCGCCTTGTTGCGCTTGTGTTTGAATGAAAACGAACAGTAATAGTAATTTAATGTATTTCATTTTTGATGAATTTTATGGGTTGCAAGATAGGTTTTTGCTTCTTTTTTGGAAATTAATTTAAGGTTTCATTAAGAATATGATTCATTATGGTTTGCGTCGCACCTTTATTCATTTGGACAAACGTTTCACAAATATGTCCTTTTTCATGACGAATGTCTTTGTTTGAAATCAAATTGTCAAAAGCTTCGTTCAATTCGTTTTGGTTTTTAATGGAAATACAACCTTCTTGATGAACCAAAGCAGTTGCTTCGGCAAAATGAGAATAATTTGGTCCAACAATAATCGGAATACCAAAAGTTGCTGGTTCTAAAAGATTATGAACACCAGGATTTCCAAATCCGCCGCCAACATAAGCGATATCGGCATAGGAATAAATTTTAGTCAAAATCCCAATCGTGTCGATAATGAAAACATTGAAATTTGATAAATCTATGTCGTTTTTCTCTGAAAATAAAACTGTTTTTTTTGTTATTTGGGATTTGAGATTTGAAATTTGTTCTTCCTTTATATTATGCGGAGCAATAATAAATTTAATTTCTTCCGAAGATAGATTGATGTAATTAACTAATAATTCTTCGTCTTTTGGCCACGAACTTCCTATCACAATTGTCGTTTTGTTGTCTTTGAATTTTTCAATAAAATCCAGCGAATTATCTCTTTCCAAAATAGCAACAACTCGGTCAAATCGTGTATCGCCCGAAATTTTTACATTCTGAAAACCTAAACTTTGCAGTAATTTTTTAGAACTTTCATTTTGCACAAAAAAGTAATCAAACGTTTTTAGCGCTTTTCGATAAAATCCGCCATACCATTTGAAAAATGCCTGGTTTTCTCTGAAAATGCCTGAGATTAGATAGGTTGTAATATTCGATTTTTTTAATTCATTTAAATAATTGGGCCAAAATTCATATTTGATGAAAAAAACCATTTCAGGATGAACGAGTTTTAGAAATTTTTTAGCATTCGATTTGGTATCCAATGGTAAATAAACCGTTGCATCAGCAATCGTATTGTTTTTTCGAACTTCATATCCCGAAGGCGAAAAAAAAGTAACCACAATTTTATGATTGGGAAATTTATCTTTAATTTTTTCCATTACAGGTAAACCTTGTTCAAATTCGCCCAAAGAAGCAGCGTGAAACCAAATCGTTTTATCCGAAGGTTTGATTTTGTCTTCCAAGGTTTGAAAAACAGCTTTTCTACCATCAACAAAAAGTTTTATTTTCGGACTGAAAACAGCGACAATTTTTATACCTAAACCTGCAATTTGAACTAAGAGATTGTAAAGAAAAAACATAACTTATGAATTGTGACGCTAAAATACATCAGTTTGTAGAATTTTCATTGGAATAAGTCATTAAATTAGTAGTTTTGCTTGACTTTAATTTACTTTTCAATGAGAAAAATTCAAATGGTTGACCTTAAAAGTCAATACGAAAAAATAAAAGATACTGTAAACGCTTCTATTCAAGAAGTTTTAGATACTACAACATACATCAATGGACCATTGGTTCATGAATTTCAAAAAAATCTGGAGCAATACCTCGATGTAAAACACGTTATTCCATGTGCAAACGGAACTGATGCCTTGCAAATTGCCATGATGGGATTGGATTTAAAGCCAGGTGACGAAGTTATTACTGCCGATTTTACGTTTGCTGCAACCGTTGAAGTAATTGCTTTGTTACAATTAACGCCTGTTTTGGTTGATGTTGATTTAGTAAATATGAATATTTCTATTGAAGCCATCAAAAAAGCCATTACACCAAAAACCAAAGCCATTGTTCCAGTCCATTTATTTGGTCGTGCGGCAAATATGGAAGCGATTATGGCAATTGCCAACGAACATAATTTATATGTAATCGAAGATAACGCACAAGCTATCGGAGCCAATTGTAAATTTTCTGATGGTACAAAAAAGAAAGCTGGAACTATCGGTCATGTAGCTTCAACTTCATTTTTTCCAAGTAAAAACTTAGGTTGTTATGGCGATGGTGGAGCAATTTTTACCAATGACGACGAACTAGCACATAAAATTCGCGGAATTGTAAACCATGGAATGTATGTTCGATACCATCACGACGTAGTTGGTGTAAATTCCCGTTTGGATAGTATTCAAGCAGGAGTTTTGAATGCCAAATTACCTTTACTTGATGAGTATGGAAAAGCCAGACAAGATGCAGCAAGAAAATATTCGGCTGCTTTTGAAGGACATCAGAACATTGTTGCGCCAACAATTTGTGATATTTGCGATTGTCATGTTTTTCATCAATATACATTGCGAATTACCAATGGAAAACGCGATCAATTGATGGAACATTTGCAGGCGAAGCAAATTCCATGTGCGATTTATTATCCAATTCCGTTGCATAGTCAAAAAGCGTATGTTGATAGTCGCTACAAAGAAGAAGATTTTCCAGTAACCAATCAGTTGGTGAAAGAAGTAATTTCTTTGCCAATGCACACAGAGTTAGACGATGAACAAATTAAGTTTATTACAGATAGTGTTTTAGAATTTTTTGCAAAATAATAGAGAATAAATCTTGGGATAAAAGACAAATAGGCGATAATCTATTCGTTTTTTATATAATCTAAAAATAGAAAAATGAAAAAAGTATTAGTAACTGGCGGATTAGGATTTATTGGTTCGCACACCGTAGTTGAACTACACAATGCAGGTTTTGAAGCTATTATTATTGATAATTTGTCTAATTCTTCTATCAGTGTTTTGGATGGAATAGAACGAATTATTGGAAAAAAACCAGTTTTTGAAAACCTTGATTTAAGAGATAAAGCTTCGGTTCAAAGTTTCTTTACAAAATATAATGATGTTGTTGGTGTAATCCATTTTGCTGCAAGTAAAGCGGTTGGCGAAAGTGTTGAAAACCCTTTACTGTATTATGAAAACAATATCAACGCATTGGTTTACATACTTCAAGAGTTGTCAAAAATGCCTGAAGCTAATTTTATTTTCAGTTCATCATGTACTGTTTATGGTCAAGCCGAAAAAATGCCAATTACTGAAGACGCATCAATACAAACCGCAATGTCTCCTTATGGAAATACAAAACAAATAGGAGAAGAAATTATTACAGATACCGCAAAAGTTACCTCAATAAATTCAATTTTATTGCGTTATTTTAATCCAGTTGGAGCACATCCAACTGCTGAAATTGGCGAATTACCAATTGGTGTTCCACAGAACTTGATGCCGTTTATAACACAAACAGGAATAGGTTTGCGTGAGCAGCTTTCGGTTTATGGTGATGATTATCCAACACCAGATGGAACAGCAGTTCGTGATTATATTCACGTAGTTGATTTAGCAAAAGCACACGTTGTAGCAATGCAACGATTATTGAACAAGCAAAATCTTGAAAAAGTAGAAACCTTCAATCTTGGAACTGGAACAGGAAGTTCGGTTCTTGAGGTTATTACTGCATTTGAAAAAGTATCAGGTAAAAAATTACCTTATAAAATAGTTGGTAGAAGAGAAGGTGACATTACTTCGGCTTATGCAAATACCGACAAAGCCAATCAGGTTTTAGGTTGGAAAGCAGAACTAACTTTAGAGGAAAGTCTTGCTTCAGCTTGGAAATGGGAACAAAAAATTAGAAGTTAATAGAACAATAATTATTATAAAAAATAAAAGTTTGGATTTTGTCCAAACTTTTATTTTTTATGCTGTTTTAAAACTATTTTTTAACAGCTTCTTTAACGTCTTTTGCGCCTTTTTCTACAGCGTCTGCAGCTTTTGTAGTTGCAGCTTTAGCAGCATCAGCGGTTTTGTCTGCCGCTTTTTCAATAGCATCTCCAGCAGTTGTTGCCGCTGAATCTATTTCGGCAGCAGCAGTATCAACTTCTGCAGCAGCTTCGTCAACTACGGCTTCTGTTGCTTCGCCAACTTCTTCTTGTGTTTTTTCTTTGCATGATGTTACTGAAAGTGCAGCAAAAAGTGCAAATGTTAAAAGGATTTTTTTCATAATAGTAAATTTTAGAATTAATAATAATTTAAACTGTTACTGTAAAAGTAAATCACTTCTCTTAAGAATATACTTCGTTATTGACTTGTTTTTAACAACTTTAATAACAATTATTTCCCTGCGTTTTCTTTCACTTTTCTTGCGCCTTCTTCAATTTTTTCAGCGCTTTTTTTGATGGCTACATTAACTTTTTCTTTGACTTTGGTTGTGTCAATTACTTTTGCAGCTTTTACTTTAGCTTTTTTATAATTTTCTTTTACTTCTGAGCCAACTGCTTTTGAAGCTTCTTTTACTTTTTCTCTAGTTTCTTCTTTACATGAAAAAAGAAGCGTTGCAATTGTTAAGGATAAAAATATTTTTTTCATTGTATTTTGTTTAGTTAGAAATTGGTATGCAAATTAAATGCCAAAAATTATATTTTATAAAACCAATTCGGAATATAATTTTTCAAAAGTTTCGTCTAAATCGGAACTAAAACCAGAATGAGGTCGAGAGGTTTGAATACTCGAACTTTTAACCGCCGTCAACCAACGAAAGCGTTCGGCAATATCGAAAGTTGCAATTGGTCCGGCATTTTTATCTGCTTTACCAATTTTTACAAATGATTCTAAGTTTTGAGTAAGTTGTTCAACATCAAATTCTTTACAAATTGATGTTATTTTATCTGAAAAAATATGATATTCAATTCGTAAATATTTCTGACGTTTACAAAAAAGTAACAATCCGATATTTATAAATTCTTCGCGCTCTACTTTTGGTACAACACGAAGAACAGCATACTCATATAAGTGTTTTTCGTGCATCTTGCGCTTGTTTTAAAAATAGATTAGAATTTGATAATCGAATGGATAAAAACTGAAAATATACTTCTTTTATTTCTTCAGATGAAATTGCTCCATCTTCCCATTGCAACCAATCTTCTGGAATTTGATTTACAATTTCTTTTAGAATTTTATCGTTTAATTTTGATGTGAATTCGGTGTTTATTTCTTCTAATTTAGTTGCCTTTGGCAACAAAACATGATCTTTTATCAAGGCAAATGGCGAAACAGCATTGGTTTTCCAATTATCCCAAGAATGATGAAAATAAAATGCCGCACCGTGATCAATTAACCAAAGTTCTTTCTTCCAAATAAGTAAATTGGTGTTTCTAAAAGTTCGATCAACATTGGTGATAAACGCATCTAACCAAACAATTTTTGAAGCCAAAACTTCGTCGCAATCATTTGTTGCAGCATCATAAGTTATTGCACCAGAAAGATAATGTAAACCTAAATTTAAACCTTGACTAAATTGTAATAAATCTTGAATTTCCTCATCGGCTTCGGTTCTTCCAAAAGCTTCGTCGAGATTGGCAAAAACTAATTCGGGAACTGGTAAACCAAGGAATTTAGCAATTTGACCACCCAAAAATTCGGCAATTAATGCTTTCACACCATGACCAGCTCCACGAAATTTTAAAACATATTTAAAATCGTCATCGGCTTCAGCCAAAGCAGGCAAAGAACCACCTTCTCGAAGTGGTGTTATATATCGGGTTACGTTTACTGTTCGTAAATTTAAATTCATAAAACGAGAATTCTTTTAACAAAGATAGCATAATAAAAACTCCGATGGAATTTCGGAGTTTTTATTAAATCTATATTTGAATACTGATAACTGCTACTGAAATCTGAACTAAGCCGAAATCGTTTCCACTTCTTTATCGATTTTATTTACTAATCCAACCAATACTTTTCCTGGTCCAACTTCGGTGAAACTCGTTGCGCCATCTTTTATCATTTGTTGTACTGATTGTGTCCATTTTACGGGTGCCGTCAATTGAATGATTAGGTTTTTCTTAATCTCTTCTGCATCCGAAACAGCACTTGCCGTTACATTTTGATATACCGGACAACTTGGGGTTGAAAATGTTGTTGCCTCGATTGCAGCGGCTAGTTCTTCTCTTGCTGGTTCCATCATTGGTGAGTGAAATGCACCACCAACAGGCAAAATCAAAGCGCGTTTTGCGCCAGCTTCTTTCATTTTTTCGCAAGCTAATTCAACCGCTTTATATTCTCCCGAAATCACTAATTGTCCCGGACAGTTATAATTTGCAGCAACGACAACTCCGTCAATAGAGGCACAAATATCTTCTACAATTTTATCGTCTAGGTTTAAAACCGCAGCCATTGTACTTGGTGTTATTTCACATGCTTTTTGCATTGCTAATGCTCTTTTAGATACCAATTGCAATCCATCTTCAAATGATAATGCACCATTAACAACTAGTGCCGAAAATTCTCCTAATGAATGTCCAGCAACCATATCGGGTTTGATATTTAGTGTTTTTGCTAGAATAACCGAGTGTAAAAAAACCGCTGGTTGGGTTACTTTAGTTTCTTTTAATTCTTCGGCTGTTCCTTCAAACATAATGTCTGTAATACGGAAACCTAATATATCATTGGCTTTTTCAAATAATGCTTTGGCTTCTGCTGAGCTTTCATATAAATCTTTACCCATTCCGGTAAATTGTGCGCCTTGTCCTGGAAAAACGTATGCTTTCATCTGTCTATTTTAATTTTAACGATTTATTTCTTGAGCAAAAATACTAATTTATATATAACTATGTTATCTTCTATTTTTTGTTGGATTGTAACTTTTTATCATTAGTCCGACGTATAAGTGTAAAAATATAACAATGAAAAAAACACTACTCGTTTCTTTACTACTGATTTTTGGGTTGATTTTGGTTTATTTAAACCATCCTGTTCTTCAGTTTGGGTTTTTTGGATTTCCTATTATTATCCTAATACTATTAGGAATTTATTTTTTTATCTCGCTCGGGCTATCTGTTGATAGTACTGGGAAGAAATTCATCATCTCTACACGACCAAGAAAATGGTTGTTGATTTCAATGTTGTTGGTTGTCTTATATATTACCATCGTTCCATTGGTTACTACGGCAACTATTTTTCATACCTCAAGTTATCAAAAAATGATTGGCGAAGTAAAAAACGGTGAAAAAATCTCCACACACATTGCGCCAATTTCTATGGACAAAATTCGAGTGGTCGATCAAGATTTGGCGTATTTGCTGGGCGAAAAAATCATCGGGTCACAACCTGCTCTAGGTAGTCAAATCGTTCTTGGGAAGTTTTCTATACAAAAAGTAAACAACGAATTATATTGGGTTGCACCGCTATTACATTCTGGGTTTTTCAAATGGTTAAATAACCGCGAAGGAACACCAGGTTATGTATTGGTTTCGGCTACCAACGAGCGCGATGTTAAATTGGTGCAAACCGTAAACAATCAACCCGTGAAGATTAAGTACCAATCAGGTGCTTATTTCCAGAGTAACATTCACAGACATGTTTATCTAAGCGGTTATGCTACTACTGGTTTGGCGGATTTTACTTTTGAAATTGACGAACAAGGTAATCCGTTTTGGGTGATTGCTACCTTTGACAAACAAATTGGTTTTTCGGGTGAAAACACTAATGGTATATTGGTCGTAAATGCACAATCAGGGGAAATTAAAGAATACAACATAGACAATGCACCAGCATGGGTAGATAGAATTCAACCCGCAGATTTCATCGAAAATCAACTGAACGATTGGGGTGAATACATCAAAGGATATTGGAATTTTTCTAACCAAGATAAGTTGCAAATTACCGAAGGGTTAACGCTTGTCTATGGCAAAAACGACCGTTCTTATTGGTACACGGGTTTAACATCTGTTGGTAGTGATGAAAGTTCTGTTGGGTTTGTTTTAGTCGATACTCGAACTAAAGAAACAACGTTCTACAAACAAAGTGGAGCAACCGAATATGCTGCGCAAAGTTCTGCCGAAGGTAAAGTACAAGAGAAAGGATATAAAACCTCGTTGCCGATACCTTATAACATCAACAACATTCCAACCTATGTTATGACGCTTAAAGACGATGGCGGTTTGGTAAAAATGTACGCCATGGTAGCCATTAACGATTACACCATCGTTGGTGTTGGAAACTCTATGAGAGAAACCCTAACCTCGTTTAAGAGTGCTTTCAACTCAACGGGCAATCGAATAAATCCTTCGAGTGCTGATGCCAAGAAGAGTTTAAAATCGATAATCACTAGAATTCAAAGCGACGTGAAGAACGGCAATAGTTTCTACTATTTTACCATTAAAGACTATCCGAATATATTTGTAGGTTCGTCGCAGGTTTCTTCCGAGCTGCCTGTAACCATTGTTGGCGATAGCATAGAAATATCCTTCGACATCGATGAAGAAAAGGTAATCGACGTAACACGATTTGACAATAAAAATTTCAAATAACAAAAAGCCCTAACACTGTTAGGGCTTTTTTTATACTTATAGCTCGATGGATTGTATCAACCCGATGAGGTGTGAATTTATTTCTTCGTTACTAATTTTCCCTTCCTTAAAGTTATCATAAAAGCTAGGCAACGAAAAACTGCCTTTGACATCGCCACCTTGAAACGGGAAACGCTTAGTAGCAATATCCAAAACCGAACTTCCGCCACGTGCACCAGGCGAAGTAGCCAAGAGCAACATGGGTTTTTGTTGAAACGTTTTAGCATTAATGCGCGAAGCCCAATCTAACGTATTCTTAAACGCTGCCGAATAATTGCCGTTGTGCTCTGCAAAAGAAAGCACTATTAAATCAGCTGTGCCAATTGTATCATAAAACTGCTGCGCCAACGGATGTATTCCGTTTTCTTTCTCTCTATCTACCGAATAAACGGGCATGTCATAATCGTTTAAATCTAATACTTCTACACTGGCATTTTCAAACAAGCTTGCCGCATAAGTAGCCAACTGCTTGTTGATAGAATTTCTACTTGACGAACCGCCAAACGCGATGATTTTCTTCATTATTTAGTATTTAAGTAATAAGTTAACGCACCCGACGGGCATTTTTTTACCGTTTCCACGATGGCTTCGGTAGTAGAATTTTCGGCAACAATCCATGGTTTTTCTTTTGGTTTAAACACCGCTGGATTATTTTTTACGCACTCGGCTGCATGAATACACTTGCCAGACTGCCATACTATGGTTACTTCACCATTAGTATATTCTTTTTTTAAATCGTTTGCGTCCATAATTATATCGTTGTTGGAATGGTTATTTTGTTTTTCAATATCTTCGAAACCGGACATTTTTCGGCTATAATCAACAATCGTTTCTTGGTTTCTTCATCTACTTCCGTCGAAAAACTAATGTCTCGGGTTATAATCGTTTCTAGCTCGGGTGTAGTTTCTTGAGACATATTTAATGAAATTTTTATCTCCGGAATATCCCAACCTTTTCTATCAATATACATTCGCAATGTTGATAATGTGCAACCTGCTAATGATGCTAACAAAGTAGTATAAGGATCAGGACCAAGGTCGTTGCCTTCAATGCTAGTTGGTTCGTCCATGATGAACTGTCCGTTGCGCCAATTAATAGTGCAAAGGTATTTCTGCTGACCAATGCTTCCTTCAATATTTTGTTCCAAGAGTGTTGCCATAATCTTTACTTATAAAACGTCGCTAATTTCGGGAGTTTTATCAAAAACACTCTTGGCAAACGGACATAAAGGTAAAATCTTAATCCCTTTTTCTCTAGCATATTCCACCGCTTTCATCACCATCATCTTGCCAAAACCTTTACCATTATTGCCTGGGTTCACCTCCGTGTGGTCTATAATTATTTTGTCTTCGCCTGCAAAAACAAACGTCATCATTGCCTCGCGCTTTCCAGCTACTTCTATAAAAAAATAGCCCTTGTTGCCTTCTATCTTTAGTTGTGCTTCGTTGTTCATACTGTTACTGGTTTACTTTTTTTTAACTGAATACTAAAAACTGATTACTGAACACTAAATTTATTGCTCCATCGGAATTTCCATCAACAAAAATTTGGCATCCGTTGACGCTTTAATGTCTAAGGTTTCAAAATCGGTGATGCCCAGACCGTCGCGGGTTTCAAGTTCTTGTCCATCAACAGTAATAGTTCCCGAGATTACAAAAACATACATTCCGTTGCCTGCTTTTTTCAACTGATACGTTTTAGAAAAATCTTTGTCAAAATCAGCCAAAAAGAACCACGCGTCTTGATGTATCCAAACGCCTTCATCATCAGCATTTGGCGAAAGCACCTGTGCAAAATTATTCTTTTGTTGAGATACATCCAACGTAATTTGTTGGTAACGTGGCTCCACGTTTCTAACTTTTGGAAACAACCAAATTTGAAACAATTTAGTCTGCAAATCAGCGTTGGGGTTAAACTCGCTGTGCTGAATACCCGTTCCAGCACTCATCACCTGAACATCGCCTGTTTTAATAGTCGCTTGATTGCCCATGCTGTCTTTATGCGCCAAATCACCTTCCAATGGAATAGTGATTATCTCCATATTATCGTGTGGATGTGTGCCAAAACCCATGCCCGCAGCTACCGTGTCATCGTTTAAAACGCGCAACACACCAAACTGAACCCTTTCTGGATTATACCAACTTGCAAAACTAAAACTATGATAAGCATTCAACCATCCGTGGTTTGCGTTTCCTCTCGTATTTGCTTTGTGTAAAACTGTATTTTTCATGATATATAAAGATATTAATTATTATGATACAAATTTACACCAACAACTATCCATCATCACTTAATGTAGATTAAGAAAGTATAAACAATGCAAAATTAGGTGTCCAAAGTATTGTAAAACGTTTTTTCGTTTTTCAAATACCTAATGCAATACTAAGGATTACAGTTAAAATGTCTAAAAGCGGTTCAACTACTTTTTATAGCTAGTGTAGAATGGTTTTTATATAATAAAAATGCGGAACACTATAAAACATTGGCTTTATCGTAATATGGCAATATTTCGGGATGCTTCCCGAAAGTCTCGGGATGCTTCCCCAAAGCTTCGGGATGCTTCCCCAAAGCTTCGGGATGCTTCCCGAAAGTCTCGGGATACTTCCCCAAAGCTTCGGGATGCTTCCCCAAAGCTTCGGGATGCTTCCCAAAAGTC
>DAOLYL010000064.1:0-12096 GCA_035425765.1 Flavobacterium sp.
GAGCGCAAAGAGGAAGCATCAATACTAGTTGTATCTTTTGCCGAAAGCACCAATTGCCCAAGATGATTGTATAAACTAATTTCAGTAATAGTACTAGTAGAAGCAATAGTCAAAATACCGTTAGTTGGATTAGGATATACGGACACCTTCCCTACTTCAAAATCACCTGTTGCTAAAGTTTCAACAAATTCGGTTGAAGCAGTATTAGTAATAATCGGCAGATTGAAATCAAAATAGATTGACGCCGAGGCATTGATGATATCGCCTAATGCCACATTGTTTTTTGGTTTTATTTTATAGGTAATAAAACCATGAGAGTTGGGTTCGTCGTTAGTACTGTCGGGTAAATTGATGTTGTTAAAAATAAAGCTTACATCGCTACCATTATCAATTGCAACACGTCCAGAATGGCTCAAACCTTCTAACTGCATAGTAGTCCAATCTAGTTTATCGTCTAAAACTTGGTCAACACGAACGTTGACGGCAGGTGCTGTTCCAGTATTTTGAAAACGAATTAGATAATGCAAATACTCATCAGCATCTTCTATCAATACTTGGTCGCCTTCAAGACAAGTAATATCATTTGGATCAAAAGAACCAACTACCACTTGAGTGTAGCTGAAAACATTATCTTCAGGTGTAGCATCGTTTGCTACCGGTGTAATGCTTGCACTTGAAACCAAAAGATCATCATTATTAGTAATTGGTGGAGCCAAAACATTGAATTCTAAATAAATTACTTTAGTATCAAAAGGATAAAGACCAGTAAAATTATAGGTTAGTGTATTTTCCGTTTGAGAAGACACCGCTTGACTTGAACTGAGAAAATTGAGTTTAGAACCATCAAACTCAAAAGTAACTGCTCCACTCATCAAGGTTAATCCAACATTTTTATAAACAATACAATACGTAGTATTAAATCCTGGAACTGATAGTCTAGTTGGATATAAACTAACCACTAAATCAGTCACAGAACCAATAGGTTGCACACAAAAATTAACTTCATCATTGTTGCCAAGACCTGTAAAATTAGAAACTAAATTTGCTGGGTTACTTGAGTAATAATCCGTTTGAGAAGCAATTCTTGTGGTTACTGTTCCTTCTTCTGTGGTATAGATTTGAAATTGTCCGTTGTCCTGAGTGAAGGTAGCATTAGTCGCTGTATCGCCAGTTGCTACAACTAAAAGTCCACTCAATAATGGATCTGTATCTGTGCAACCATCGTTCAACAAATCAAAACGCACAGAACCGCTGATGCTATTTGACGTTGGAAGCACTGCATTTCTAAACCATACAATCTTATCGCTTTCGGAAATAGCTACAATATCTATGGTAGCATTGTTATCAATATCTACGGTAAATAAATCATTTGGAGCAACCACATTTAGTGATATAATCTGTTGCGAGTTTTCAAAACCTCCTTGTCCATCGGTATTTTCATACCAAGCAATAATACCTTGATTTCCCGAATCAGCAGAGGCAATATCAATGTCTCCATCAGCATCAAAATCCGCTACTACAAGACTTTTAGGCGTTAAAATGACATTAGTAATTAAATGGGTTTGAAAAGTTCCTAATCCATTCACGTTTTCAGCCCAACTTAAAAAAGCTGGATCACTAGTATTTATATTTTTACCTGCATAAACAATGTCATTATCACCATCATTATCAAAATCAGCTATTTTTAAGGAAGCACAACCAAAAGGATAATCTATAATGATTTGCTTTACGCCAAATGTACCTTGACCATCTGTATTAAAGTAGTAATAAAGTCCATAACTTGTCGTTACGGAAATATCCAAATCACCATCGCCATCTAAATCACCAAAATCAATAGCTGTCATATTTGTATTCCCTACGCTGTCTATCACTAATTGACTACTGAAAACACCTTGCCCGAGGTTTCTATACCATCCAATTCGTTGGTAACCTAAACCAAAAACATCCAAATCGCCATCATTATCGATATCAGAAAGTAAACCTCTGTAAGCATTATTAAGGTTGGTTTCTATCACTTGTGCTGGACCAAAAGCTCCCAAGCCGTTAGTGTTTTTATACCAGATGATTTGTTTATCTAAATAGGAAGTGGCTAATACATCTTTAAATCCATCACCATCTATGTCGCCAATAGCAACCGAAGTTGCTCCGTTGACCGTGTTTGAGATTATTTTATGTGAATTATAGAAGTTACCCTGACCATCTATATTTTCATACCATGATATTTTATCATCCCAATAAGAAGCAGCAACAATGTCCTTATCGCCATCACCATCGATATCATCTGCACGAACAACACGTCCGCCATCAATATAATTAGTGAGGATTGTTGGTGTGAAACTGCCATTACCATCGGTATTTGTAAACAATGTAATTAAATTTCCTGCTAATGGAGCAAGGAAATCTAAATGACCATCTCCGTTCATATCTGAAAAATGGAGGTCGCGGAGACTTCCTGAATTAGAGCCAATTATGATTTCTCCGCTGAAAGTGCCTGCACCATCCAAGTTTTCAAACCATCCTATTTTTTGGTCAGCAGTAGAACCGAAAACCACATCCTTATCTCCATCACCATCTAAATCCGCTATGCGAACAATAGCTGCATTATCGGTAGTAACAGAGAGGATTTGTTGTGCGCCAAATGTGCCAAGACCATCGGTGTTTTCATACCAAGCTATTTTATCGTCAGTTGCCGAAGCCGATACAACATCCATGTCCCCATCGCCATCTAAATCGTCTGCATAGACCGAAGTTACATAGTTCACCGCATTAGAAATTACTATTACTGTGCTAAATGTAGCTAAACCATTGTTGTTGTTTCTAAACCAAGTAACACCGTTGATACCCGAACTACCAGAATATGAAGCAACAATATCCATTGCACCATCACCATTGATATCCGCTAAGTGAAAACCAGGAATACCTGAAGGATTAGCATCAACAGTTACTGTAGAACCAAATGTTCCCAAACCATCAGTGTTTTTAATTAAACGCAACTCGCTATCACTTGATGAAGACCAAACTAAATCTAAATCGCCATCATTGTCCATATCAGCAGCCATAACTTTATTTACCAAGTTGGAAAACATTCCTTGTTTGAATACAAAAGTTCCGTTACCATCAGTATTTTCAAACCATGAAAGGTTGTTTCCACCCAAAGAAGCAGCAACAACATCTAAATCGCCATCACCATCTAAATCAGCAGCGCAAACTCCCCAAGGTGCTTGAATGGTTGTTGAAATAACGTGTATTTCAAGATCAGTAGCTGCTCCATTGAGATTTTCTAACCATACCAATCGATTACCAGAATAAGATGAAGATAACACATCTTGGTCTCCATCGGCATCAAAATCACCAGATACAACACCATAAGGCGATTGAATATAAAGAGAACTATCTATAACAGGTTGCTCTTCAAACACCACTTGAGCATTAGCAAATAGAATAGAAAATAATAGTAATGAGAAGGTAATTTTTAATTTCATTGCGTTCTTTTTTAAAGATTTACAAATCTAAACAATTATCAATGAGGAACAAGTTTTTTTAAATTGTTGATTTGGGTTTGGAGGTTTGCTACAAGTTGGCTTGGATAATGAGAAAGTTCATTGAGGTGTTACATTGTTTGGTTTGTGTTTTTGTACTAACTTTTTTAATATATTTGTTAAGGATGTAAAGGTTCTATAAACTGATATTGGTTTCAGTGCAACCTAACAACTACAGAAAATCAAACCATGACCAACAGTAAGACCTTTCTCATTTGCCTTTTAATTTCATTGACAAATGTAATCACTATAAACGCTCAAGTAAAAGCAACACCTAAACCAAAAACCTCTGATGCAGTTGATCAATTAATTGCAAAATATGCAAAACCAAATGAACCTGGAATTGCTGTTTCTGTTATTAAAGATGGTGCTATTGTTTATAAAAAAGGAGTTGGTATTGCCAACTTAGAATATGGAATTCCTATTACAACTTCAACAGTTTTTCATGTTGCTTCGGTTTCAAAACAGTTTACCGTTTTTTCGATTTTGCTTTTAGAACAAGACGGAAAATTATCTTTGGATGATGACATTAGAAAGTATCTACCCGAAATGCCCAACTATGGAAATCCGATTACATTAAGGAATTTAGCAAATCATACCAGTGGAATAAGAGATAATACTGACTTGGCCTATTTAATTGGAACAACTGAAAATGATTTATTTAGTAACGAACAAGCTGTTAAACTAATTACAAGTCAAAAAGGTTTGAATTTTATTCCTGGCGAAGAATTTGAATATTGCAATTCGGGTTATATCTTATTAGCAGAAATTGTAAAAAGAGTTTCAGGACAATCTTTTTCAGAATTTACAGAAACAAGAATTTTCAAACCATTAAAAATGAAAAATTCTGTATTCTTAGATAACCCTGAAATGATTGTTAAAAACAAAGCTTATTCCTATTTTAAACAGGATACTTATTATAAAAGTTTATTGAATTTTTCATTTGTTGGCTCAACGGGTTTAAATACAACTGTTGAAGATTTAAGTTTATGGGCTTTGAATTTTGAAAATAAAACCATCGGCAATAATATCATTTTCGATAAAATGAATAAAAAAAGCCAATTGAATAGTGGCGAAATAATTAACTATGCTTTAGGTCAAGAAACAAAAAACTATAAAGGATTAGATGTGCTCTTTCACGGTGGTGGCGATGCAGGTTATCGTTCTTATTTATTAAGAATACCTGAACATAACTTTTCATTAGTAATTCTCAGCAATTCAAGAGAATTTATTCCTATATCCTTAGCATATGAAATTGTTGATTGTTATCTAAAAGACAAAGAAAAAACTATTGAAAGCGATAAACCAAAATCAATTTTGGATTATTCAGTTCTTGAAAAATTTGTTGGTGATTATGAAGTTATGAACGGACTTATTGTTTCAATTACAAAAGAAAATGATACGCTATTTCATCAAATGAAAAACGATAACGAAAAAGTAAAACTTATCCAAACTGACAACTTTGAATTTACATATCCAAATTTACCCAACAGTAAAATTATATTTGACCTTAAAAAAGAAACATCCGTAACCGAGTTTAAGTGGCTAATTTCAGATTTTGTTTATAAAGGAAAAAGAATGCAACTAAAAGCATTTGACAAAACAAAAATCAACTTAAACGAATTGGCCGGAAATTATTACAGTTCAGAAGTAAACACAAGTTATAACTTAATTGCTAAAGAAAACACCTTGGTAGCAACACATAGCAGAAATGATGACATGAGCTTATCAATATTGCAACCTGATATTTTTATTGGAGGAGGTTTTTTTGGAAAAGTAGAATTTATCAGAAACGAACAAAATAAAGTTATAGGAATGTACGTTTCGGGGCAAAAATCGAAGAGAATAAAATTTGACAAAAATTAACGAATAAAAATACTCGCTACGAAAAGTCTTCCTATTTTGAGTAGTAAGAACATCAATAAACAAACACACCAAACTCGCTAGTAATAGTAAGTTTTTTGTTTTCGCTGGCTTCTACTCTACCTACAATTTGTGCTTTGACACCAAACGATTGTGAGATGGCAATAATATCATTAGCAATAGCTTGTGGAACATACAATTCCATTCGGTGACCACAATTGAAGACTTGATACATTTCTTTCCAATCTGTTTTTGATTGTTCTTGGATTAGCTTGAATAATGGAGGAATTGGAAACAAATTATCTTTTATCACATGAACATTGTCCACAAAGTGTAACACTTTGGTTTGTGCGCCACCAGAACAATGTACCATTCCGTGAATATCATTTGGAGTATATTTATCTAAAATAGTTTTGATAATTGGCGCATAAGTTCGCGTTGGCGAAAGCACAAGTTTACCAGCATCGATTGGCGAATTGGCAACTTCATCAGTTAGTTTGGTATTTCCAGAATAGACCAACTCTTTTGGAACAGCGCTATCATAACTTTCTGGGAATTTCTCGGCAAGATAATTAGCAAAAACATCATGTCGTGCTGATGTTAAACCATTGCTTCCCATTCCGCCGTTATAACTTTTTTCATAATTGGCTTGACCAAAAGAAGCTAAACCAACTATTACATCTCCAGCTTGAATATTTGCATTGTCAATTACTTTGCTGCGTTTCATTCGAGCAGTAACTGTTGAATCTACAATAATTGTTCGCACTAAATCGCCAACATCGGCTGTTTCGCCACCAGTTGAATGGATTGTTACGCCATAAGTTTTTAACTCTGCTATCAATTCTTCCGTTCCGTTGATGATGGCAGAAATGACTTCGGCTGGAATTAGATTTTTATTACGACCAATTGTTGAAGAAAGTAAAATAGAATCGGTTGCACCAACACATAATAAATCGTCAATGTTCATAATTAAAGCATCTTGCGAAATGCCTTTCCAAACAGAAATATCGCCAGTTTCTTTCCAATACATATACGCTAACGACGATTTTGTTCCTGCGCCATCAGCATGCATGATTAAACAATAGTCTTCATCATTGGTCAAATAATCGGGAACAATTTTGCAGAAAGCTTTTGGAAATAATCCTTTATCAATGTTTTTGATGGCGTTGTGCACATCTTCTTTGGAAGCCGAAACTCCACGAAGTGAGTAACGTTGACTGTTATCAGAGCTCATTTGTTGTAGTTAGTTGTGTGTGCCGCAAAGATAATCAGATTTTTGGATTGTTAGATTATTAGTCTATTAGAAATCCTTTAATTTTTGACAATCAAAATTTCTACTCTACGATTTTCGTTAGCTTCATCTTCATTTTGTTCAGGGATTTTGTGAATTGGCCTTGAAATACCATATCCTTTATAGGTCATTCGCTTTCTATCGATTTTATTTTGTATCAAAAAATTATATATCGCTTTGGCTCTTGCTGTAGAAATATCACCAACATCCTGAACGAGCTGACAACAAATGTGTCCTTGAATTTCGATTACAAGTTTTGGATTTTCTTCCATTGCACACAATAAATCGTATAAAACTGGTTGCGACTGCGGCACTATTCGAGCCGAATTGTTGTAGAAATAAATGTTAGGCAACTTGATGGTTTCACCCGCTTTTGCATTTCTGATTTGCTTTGTCAATTCGCTAGCAACAGGTTTTTCATCTACCTTATATTCGATGACTACTTTTCTGTTTTCGGATTGAATTTTTGATAGTTTAAAGTCTTTTCCAAAAGGGATTCGCACAAGATTTTCAGCCAATTTAGTTCCGCTTTTTTGAAGCAAAAGAATTACATTTTCGATGCGTCTTTCAGCTAATTTTTTATTATAATTTTTTGTATCAACACTATCGCAATAACCTGATAATTTAGTCACTTCAATAGATTTATTTTGAGATAACCATTCATTGATTTTCAATATCGATTGCGGGTTAGGAAAATCTTGATTGAAATCAAAAAACACTTCAAACTGCTTTTGACCAAAACCAAAAAAGGAGAAGAAAAGAATACTATATAGAATAACTTTTTTCATTTATTTTCTAACAATTAAAATCTCAACACGTCTGTTGGCAATTCGTTCTTCTTCGTTTTTTTCCGGAATGGGATAAATTGGAAAATTGCTTCCAATTCCGTTATAAGCCAATCGGTTTTGAGATATTCCACGACCTTTTAGAAAGTTAAAAATTTTCAATGCACGTCGATACGAAAGTTTTGTTGCCGCTGGATTTGGATTGCAACAAATGTTTCCGTTAATCTTAATGACCATTTTAGGATTGACTACCATAATCATATAAAGTTCTTCCAAAATAGCATACGATTCGGGAATAATTTTCTCTGAATTTAACGCAAAATGGATATTATTTATTCGAATATAATCTTCTACTTTTGCTTTTTGAAACTTAGTGGCAAGCGTTTTTTTCTCTTCTTTTATACGTTTAATCAACTCACTTTTTGGAATTTCAGTTTCGGGGAAAAAATCTTTTTCAGTATCGAAATACGTGATAACTACTTTTCTATTTTTCGACTGATTTTCAGAACGATTGAAATCTTTTCCATAAGAAACCAACTCAATATTTTCACTTAAAGCAACGTTGTTTTTTTGCAATAAATCTTGAATAGATTTTACCCTTTTTTCTGCTAATTCTTTATTGTATTCTTTGGTGTCTGTGCTGTCGCAAAAACCTTCAATTTTTAGAACTTCTAAATTTTTATTAGAATACCAATCTTCAAGTTGTTCCATCGATTGTTGATTGGGAATGTGCTGATTGAACTCAAAATAAACTTCAAATTTGCTTTGACTAAATCCAAAAACCGACACGAAAAGAACTAAATATTTTAACCTTTTAAACATTAATTTTCTACAATTACTATTTCTACTCTACGATTTGCAGCTCTTTCTGCTTCGTTTTTTTCTGGTAATGGATAAATTGGCTGTGTGCTTCCAAAACCTTTATAAGACAATCGAGCAGAATATACTTCATTGGCAATCAAAAAACCATAAACTGATTTTGCTCTTTTAGTAGAAAGATCAACTCTATCAGTTGGCATGCAACACAAATG
This sequence comes from Flavobacterium sp., assembly GCA_035425765.1. Taxonomy (GTDB): domain Bacteria; phylum Bacteroidota; class Bacteroidia; order Flavobacteriales; family Flavobacteriaceae; genus Flavobacterium. The sequence goes on from DAOLYL010000064.1 coordinate 8,510, forward strand.
TCCTTGAATTTCTATTTTCAATTTGGGATTACTTTGCATCACCAAAAGCAACTCGTATAATTTCCCTCTCGACTCAGGAACTACGGCAAAAGTGTTTACAATAAAATTTAGATTATCAATAGTTAGTTTTTCGCCAACTGTTGCATTTCCTACTCTTTTCATAAACTCTCTGTCGAGTTTAAACTCCGATTTTGTTCCGTTTGGATTATCAAAAACCAATTTTTCGGGATATTCAATTTCAGCTTTTGGTTCAATTATCGTTTCTTCTTTGATGCCAAGAATTTCGTTTTCGCGTGGCAAATCTTTCTCAAGTATATAGTAAATCGTTACTTTTCTATTTTCTGCTTTGTTTGCATCTTGTTTGAAATTTTCGCCAAAACTTCTCGATTTGAAATCTTCTCTTATTTTGATATAATTTTTTACTTCATTAAAAATAAAATCTACTCTTTTTTTTGCCAGCGTGTCGTTAAATCCAGAAGTTCCGTCTTCGTCAGTGTAACCATTAATAGCAACAATTTTAGAGGTTGGATTTTCTAATATCCATTGTTGCAATCGTCTATTTTCTTTTACTACTGGTTCGTGTTTATTGCTTTCGAAATAAATTGAAAATTGCTCTTGAGCAAAAGACATATTAATCAGTAACAAAAAAAAGATATAATAAATGTAGTTTTTCATAATCATAATATAATAACGAAATATAGTCAAAAATAGTATCAAATAGAATAAATTCTACATCAAAATATCAATAACAATTTTATATTTGTCAAAAAATCAACAGAATATGAAACAAACTTTATTATTATTTTTAATGATAAGTCTATCTGGAAAAGCCCAATCGGTTGTTCAATCAGTCAATTCAGGAAGCATTATCACTACAAACAGCAGTATTTCTATTGGAGAAATTGTTATCATTCCTGAAAATCAAAACCAATCTGTTAGTGGTATTATTGGTATTTTGGCACAGGTAAATGACCAAACTTTAGAAGTTCCGCAACTGGAATTAACCAATGCTATTCGTGTTTTTCCAAATCCAACAACAAATTCAATTTCTTTTCAAACGGCTGCCGATTTGACTAATGAAAAAATTTCCATTTATAACTTATCAGGACAATTGGTTTCGAAAAAACAAGTTTCTGGAGGCAACGCTTTAGATTTATCTGATGTTGCCAAAGGTGTTTATTTAATTCAATTTGACAATAAAAAAATCAATTCTTTCAAAATAATCAAACGATAATTTTTCAATATCAAAAATAAATTCAAAAATCAATTATGAAAAAAATAATATTTTTAGTTACACTTCTAGCAACATTTATAGTTAATGCTCAAGTTCCACAAGGTATTTCATATCAAGCAATCGCTTTAAATTCATCAGGAAATCCTGTTATAAGTTCTAATGTTAGTGTGAAACTTTCTGTTTTAGACAATGCAGCAACTGGAACGGTTTTATACTCTGAAACCCATTTAAAAACAACTAATCCTCAAGGTTTATTCAACTTAATTATTGGTCAAGGAACAGTAGTTTCTGGAACTTTTAACACCATAAACTGGGGAACAAATTCCAAATTTTTAAAAGTTGAAATGGATGCTGCTGGCGGAACAAATTATGCTCTAGTTGGCACCACGCAATTACTAAGCGTTCCTTATGCTTTGGCTGCAGATAGTTTGGTTACTTCTGCTGGCGAAGGAATTACTTTAGTTTCTCCAAACGGAACACCATATCAATTAACGGTAAGCGATAGTGGAGAATTATCATTACCAACTACTAACAACTCATCAGCTAGCAGTCCAAATAATTTTTATATGTATGGTACATTCAATACATTTAATCCGACAACAGCTTTATTAATGGCTAATTTTAATAATGGAGGAAACTTGGATAGATATGGTTACAGATATTTAACTGCTGGAACAGAATTAAAATTTTTAGCTTCTAATAACGTAAGTTCTCCTATTTATGGAGTTGATTTATCTAATAATCTTCAAGTTAATGGCGCTAGTTTTTTAGTTGATACTACTGGATTTTATTTAATTGATTTAGTGAATGGGTTTAATCCAACTTATCCGCTTAATGAGTTCAACTTAAATTTAGATTCACTTGCGCCTCAACTTAGAAATTCTCTTAGTTCGAATTACTATAATAGTACTTATTCTGTAGCCACTAATAAATTTACATTCAATATTAGTATTTCAGCTAACAATACTCAACAATATGATTTTTATTATGAAGATCCAAAAGGAATATTACACGGTGACAACCTAGCCGATGGAAGTGTTGAAAGTAATGGTACGCCAATAACGATAAGCAATACAGCTGGAACGCCAAAAAACTATAGAGTAGAACTAACCATCAACTTTAACGGTTCAGCAACATATACTGTAACACAGCTTTAATCCAATTCAATTATAAACTTAAAATCCCGCTGAATTAGCGGGATTTTTTATGTTCTCAATTTAGCAATAATCAAAAAAAAGATTTTATCCTTTTATCTTCATTAATAAATCAAATTGTACTTTCAATATTTTATTTTCCTCTTCGAGTTCAGCAATTCGATTTTCGTAAGCTGTTTTTTGAGCTAATTTTTCCTCAGCTTCTTTGTCGGTTTTAGTGAATTCATTAGGTAATTGATTGGCTATTTCTTGAAAAAAGTTGTACTTCATTGCATAGCATAAATCAATCAAAATACCCGTTTGAATACTAGAGTTTCTAATGTATTGATACATTGAGGTTGGTGGTCTATTGATTGCCTTTTCTATTTCTACATTCGTACGATTTTGTTGCAATTGTACTCTTGCAATTAATTTTCCTGTATCGATATTGTTTTTACTTTTTATCATTTCGTTTAGAGATTAAATTGTATTAAAATAAATGTTTTTACTATCACTATTATAAATATTAATAGCAATGGTATAGTTTTTTATAAAACAAATATAGTTATTTATAATAACAATATAATTATTAATAGTAATAGAATAGTTATTAACAATACAATAATAATTTTTAATAGTAATTACATAGTTATTAATAGTAACAGTTTAGTTATTAATATCAATTAAATAGTTATTAATATTAATTGTATAGTTATTAATAGCAACTTCGTAGTTATTTATATTAAAAATTATATTTTAAACTTTAAATTTTTTATTAAAAATAAATAATATTCTGTTTTAAATCAATAAAAAACATCAATTGTAAAAGTCCTTGAGAACTAGCAAACAAAAAAACCTGCTAATTTCTTAACAGGTTTTTGTCTATGTTCTTTATTCTTTGTTCTTACTACTTTGATATTATCTAGTAAATAACAATTCTCTGTATTTAGTCAAAGTCCAGATTTCGTCGTCAACTAAAAGCTCTAATTTATCACAGTGCTCGCGTATTACTTCAAAATATGGTTTTACTTTATCACAATACATTTCAGCCATTTTTTGAGCATCTGTTAAAGCATTTGCTTTTTTGCGAGCTTCAGTCATAGCATCTACATTTGAGTTGATACCTTCAATGTTTGCTGAAATTTCTTTGATTAAAGAGATTTGCTCTTTTGCAATTTTTTCAAAATCTTTTCCGAAGATTTCTTTCAATCCGCGAACGT
>DAOLYL010000065.1:0-4048 GCA_035425765.1 Flavobacterium sp.
TAGCCCAGATAGTAGTGGAAATCCTTTTCTTTTTTTCTTTAAAAAAGAAAAGATTGCAACGGATAGCTGGAAATAGCTCCAAAAAAACAACTAACTTTTTAATTTAAATCGTTGAATTTTACCGGTTTCTGTTTTGGGTAATGTTTCAACAAAATAAATTACTCTTGGATATTTGTATGGTGCAGCGACTTGCTTGAACCAATGTTGAATGTGATTTTTCATGTTTTCTGTAGCGTTTGATTGCTCTTTTAAAACAATGTGCGCACAAACTAACATTCCACGTTCTTCGTCGGGCAAACCAACCACGGCACATTCTAAAATAGCTTCATGGGTTAGTAAAACACTTTCTACTTCAATCGCTGCAATGTTGTATCCAGCGGAAATAATCATGTCGTCGCCACGAGCTACGAACCAAAAATAGTTGTCTTCGTCTTGACGAAATATATCGCCTGTGATGTTCCAACCGTTTTCGACATATTCCTTTTGTTTTTCTTCACGATTTAGATATTTGCAACCTGTAATGCCACGAACGGCCAATCTTCCGGCTTGATTTCTTGGGAGTTCATTTCCGTTTGTGTCAATAATTTTAGCTTCGTAACCTGTTATTGCTAAGCCAGTTGCGCCAGGTTTGATGTTGGTTTCGTTGGACGATATAAAGATATGCAAAAGTTCGGTTGCACCAATGCCATCTATGATTTTCAAACCAGTAGTTTCATACCAATCTTGCCAAACTTTCAAGGGTAGCGTTTCTCCTGCTGAAACACATTTGCGTAAGCTGGAAATATCAAATTCATTTACTTTAGTTGTTATAATTCGCCAAGCTGTTGGTGCTGTGAAACAAATTGTAATTTTATAATCTTGAATAGCTTGTAGCAAAAGGTCTGGCGAAGGTTTTTCGATTAAAAATGTTGATGCTCCAAAATACATTGGAAATAAAACCAATCCACCTAGACCAAAGGTAAATCCAATTGGCGGACTTCCTGTAAACACATCATTTTGTGTTGGTTGTAATGAATAATTTGGAAATGCTTCGCAAATATTTAAAATGTCTCTATGATAGTGAGCCGTCATTTTTGGCAAACCTGTTGTTCCAGAAGTAAATCCGATTAGCGCAACACTGTCAGCTTTGGAATGAAAATTATCAAAAGTTTTGGATTTGGTTTCCATTAATTGTTCCAATCCCGAAATTTCGGGACCATTTCTGTAGAAACAGATTTCTTGTAGAAAATCTGATTTTACTAAATTCATTTCTTCGGATAAATCGCTGTCGCAAAAGGCATGACTGATTTCGGCACAATTAATTATGGTTGTTAATTCTTTGGAGCGAAGAAGTGGCATGGTTGCGACTACAATTCCGCCGGCTTTTAAAATAGCAAACCAACAAGCGACCATCATTGGATTATTGGCAGAACGAATTAAAACTCTATTACCCGATTGTAATCCTAAATCATCAACTAAAACATGAGCAATTTGATTTGCTTTTTCATATAAATCTTGATAGGTCCAAGTTTCTGTGAATGTACGAATGCAAATATTATTACCGTTTCCAATTTCAATTTGATAATCCAATAATCGATGAACACAATTGAGCATCTCTGGATGTTGGAATTGGGGTAAATCCAAGAAAGTATAATCAGGTTGCAATTCCGGATTTGGCAAACTATTATGAGCAAAATTATCTTCGTAGTGTTTCATGGTTTTTAATTTCTTGCAAAGACGCGAAGTCGCAAAGTTTTAATCTTGATGTTATTTTTTATTGCTCTTCGGTTTCAACGCTTTTTTCATTCCTTCGGTTTGTTTTCGTTCTGAAGCTTTTAATGGATATAAATGTGAAATTCCCATTTTGTATTGATTTGGAATATCTTCAGGTTGAAATTGTTCATAAGCTTGAGCGTTACGTACAAAATTAGCATCGAGCAACAACGGTTTTCCTAAAGCTACTAAATCAGCTTTACCATTCAAAATTATGGTGTTTATTTGATCAATATCGGTTATGTTTCCAGCAGTTATTGTTGGGATATTTATTGTATTTCGAATAGTATCTGAAAACGGAACTTGCCACATTCTTCCTGTTTGTGGTTTTTGATTAGCAATTGTATTTCCAGTAGAAACGTTAATAATATCGGCTCCAGCAGTTGCAAAAGCGGTTGCGATAACAATTACATCTTCTTCAGAAATTCCGTTTTCTGCCCAATCGGTTGCCGAAATTCGAACCGACATGGGTTTCTCTTTTGGAAAAACGTTTCGCATTTCTGTAAAAACTCGTAATGGAAATTTCAATCGGTTTTCAATGTTTCCGCCAAATTCATCTGTTCGGATATTTGTTAATGGCGATAGGAAAGAAGCTAATAAAAATCCGTGATGAGCTTGCAGTTCAATCATGTCAAATCCAGCTTTTTCAGAATTTATTGTAGCTTGAACGAATTGTGAAGTTATCAAATTCATGTCTTCCAAAGTCATTTCTTTTGGAGTTGCAGCATTTTCATTAAACGGAATTGCTGAAGCCGAAAGCAACTCCCATTTTTCACCAGAAAAAGTATCTTCCCAAGGAATTTTAGAACCACCTTTTCTACCAGAATGTCCAAGCTGAATTCCGATTTTGGTTTGTGTATTTTGATGAATAAAATTAGTTATTCTTTTCCACTCAATTATCTGATTTTCATTATAAATACCTGTACAACCTAAAGTAATACGAGCAATTTCTGAAACAGCCGTCATTTCAGTCATTATTAATCCTAAACCACCAATTGCTCGAGAAGTATAATGTTGAAAATGCCAATCGTTTATTAATCCGTTTGTTGCTGAATATTGTCCCATTGACGACATTACAATGCGGTTTTGTAGTTCTAAATCACGTAATTTGTAACTTGAAAATGCAGCAGGCATTTCGACTGCTCTCGATGTGACAAATTGATTTTTGCTATTGAATTCTTCTAACACTTTATCTGTAAACGATTTGTCACGCAAACGAAGATTTTCGAAAGTTACTTTTTTGGCTCGTGTCATACATCCGAAAGCAAATTGATAAAACGGATGTTGGTTATTTCTATCCATATTTTCAAACCAATCTAGTGATACCAATGCTGCATGCTGTATCATCTCAACTGTGTTTCTTCGGGTTTTGTTGTATTGTTCAAATGCTGCTTGAATATTATTTTCATTGGCAAGTATAGCATCGCTTAAACCAATTGCGCTATCCATGGCTAATTTTGTTCCTGAACCGATGGAATAATGTGCCGTAGCTTTAGCATCGCCAAGCAAAACAATGTTTTTATGAAACCATTTTTCGTTAGTAACATGCGGAAATTGTCGCCAATGTGATTTGTTTGAAATTAATGAATGACCGTCTAATTCTTCTTTGAATATTTCGGAAATTTTAGCAATTGTGTCTTCTTCGTTGGTTACTTCAAAACCATGTTTTTGCCACGTTTCATCAGAACATTCAAAAATCCATGTACTCATTCCTGGTTCGTATTGATAGGAATGTGCCACGATTAATCCGTGTTGTGTATTTCTGAAAAAATAGGTAAAAGCATCCAACGGTTTTGTTGAACCTAACCAGACGAAACGGTTTTTCTTTAAAGTGATTTGTGTTCCAAAATTTTCTTGGAATTGTGTTCTAATCTGACTTCCTATTCCATCACAAGCAACAATAATATCCGAATTTGAGAACTGTTCTAAATCATCTACGTTTTGTTCAAAGTGAAGGTTTACACCTTCTTCTCGGCAACGTTGGTGCAATAACTGCAAAAGTGTTTTTCTAGAACAACCGCAAAATCCGTTTCCTGCAACACTAACGGATTGTCCATCACGAGCTACAATAATATCATCCCAATAAGCAAAGTTTGAACGAATTAATTCATAGGATTGCATATCTCGTTTTAGAAATTCGCCCAAAGTTTCATCTGAAAATACAACACCAAAACCAAAACTATCGTCAGGTTTGTTGCGTTCATAAACAGTTATTTCCCAATTGGGTTTTGCTTTTTTGGTTAAAATGGAAAAGTATAAACCGCCTGGTCCACCGCCAATTACTGTTATTTTCATA
>DAOLYL010000065.1:4148-11940 GCA_035425765.1 Flavobacterium sp.
TAAAATGGAAAAGTATAAACCGCCTGGTCCACCGCCAATTACTGTTATTTTCATATTGTTTTATTTAAACTCTATCAAAGTTCAAGACTTTATCCTAGTTTTTTAAAATTAACCTCTTTTGATAGAGAACATTTCTCCAATTTTACTATAATTTGAACCTGCTAAACGCGAAACAGGTTTGTAAGTTTCTAGATTTATTTTGTAATCATCAAGTAGTATACTATCATCAAAATGCATCATAACAATCCGTCCAATTACAACACATGCACCACCTTGCTGATGTCCTTCGAGAAAATAATGATGCACTAATTCGCATTCAAAATGAATTTTACTTTCTTTCACGCGCATTGGTTTTACTTTTACAGATGGGATAGGTGTAAGGTTTGCTAAATCAAATTCGCTTTCATCAGCAGGAATGCTTTGTGAAGTGGTGTTCATTTGTTCTACAACATCTTCAGTAACCATGTTTACAACAAATTGTTTGGTTGCTAGAACATTGTTTAATGTGTCTTTGTTTTTATCATTATCTCTTCGAGTAGAAAACATCACGTGTGGCGGATCATCGCCAAGCATATTAAAATAAGAGAAAGGAGCAAGGTTATTAATTCCGTCTTCGCTAATGGACGAAATCCAACCAATTGGTCTAGGAATTATCGAACCAGTAAGCAGTTTATAAACTGCTGAGCGTTCTAAATCATCAGGATTGAATTGCATTGTAGTTTAGTTGTTTCTACAAATATATTCAAAAACTATAAATTAAATGACTACACTTAAAAACAAAACAGCAACTAAAGTATAGTTGCTGTTTTAAGTAAAATGAAGTGCTTTTAAATAGTCTTATCTTCCGCGCTTATCTCTAATTTGTTGCAATAGTTTTTTGTTAAATCCGTCTTCTGCTTTTTTGAGTTTTAGGATTTTAGTGGCAGGCAAAACGTTTTTTAAATTGGCTGTAAATTTTTTACGTAACAAATGCAATTCGTCTTCTGAACTTTCCATTTGAGCGAGTAGTGTAGTGGCTTCTTTTTCTGAAAGGTTATCAAAATCAGCATTGTCTATTCGGTTCAGATGAGCTTTTAATTTCTCTCTTCTGATTTGATTTTGCTTTTCTTCAAACTCGTTATATAGAGGCCAAAACTTAGTTGCTTCATCTGGTGTTAAGTTTAACTCATTGGTGATGTAAGCTACTTTTATTGATTTAACTTGCTCTTTTTTCTGCTTCAAAAGTCGTCCGTTTTGAGAGAACGAAAGTGTAGTTGTAATCAGTAGTATAAATGCTAGTAATGATTTGATAGTCATGATGTTAATTTGTTAAATAGTGTTCTAAATCCGAACTGTTTATGAGTGTTTCTTCAATAAGGTCTTCTTCGATATTGTAATCTACTTTTAGTTTCTCAATGTCTTCTTGTTCCAAGAGTTCAATGATGTCATCCTGAGAAACGGATGTGTTTTGCGAGATATAATTTTCTAAAAATTCGCTGTCTAAACTTGGTTGTGTATTGAATTGTTGTACTAACAAAACAGACAAACTAACCACTACAACAGCAGCAAAACTATACATCCAAACTTTTTTTCTTCTATAAAGTGGAATAACTTTTGTTGCTTCTTTTGGAAGCTTGTCGTTAATTTTTTCTGATAATGTAGCAAAATAGTTTTCTGGTACTGTGAAGCCAGGTTCTATTTTGGGTTTGTTATCTAGGGTAAAGTTTTTCATATTCGTTTGACAAAATTAGTGGCAAATGGTTTAATTACCATTCATAAAATCTTCTATTTTTTTGACAGCATGGTGATAAGACGCTTTCAATGCACCAACTGACGTTCCTAAAATCTCTGACATTTCTTCATATTTAATCTCTTCAAAATACTTCATTTTAAAGACTAATTGTTGCTTTTCGGGCAATAGCGCAATGGCTTTTTGGAGTTTTAGTTGAATTTCATTTCCATCAAAATAACTATCAGCTTTTAAATTATCTACCAGCTTGGTTTGTAAAGCTTCGCTAGTAGTGTTGTGTTTTTTTGCTTTTTGGTTAATGAATGTAATGGCTTCATTGGTAGCAATTCGATACATCCATGAGAACAACTTGCTATCTCCTTTAAAATCTTTTAGGTATTGAAATACTTTTACAAACGTGTTTTGCAATACATCATCCGCATCATCGTGGTTTAATACAATGTTTCGAATGTGGTTATACAACGGTCTTTGATACTCGCGCAAGAGCTTTTGAAACGCGGTGTTTTGCGTTTTTGGGTGAAGCAACTCTGCGATAAAAACCTTTTCGTCTTGCAATGGATGGATTTTAGTATTGGAATAAAAATAAGTGAAAAGGTTTAATTCCGCTACATAAATTTATGGAATTTCTTCTACTGCTGGTTCTTCCGTTGTGGTTTGAACTGACGTTGTAGGTTGTTGTGGCGTAGTTACCGTTGGTTGTGTTACCGGAACTGCTTTAGGAAAAACAGGAATTAGCAACTCGGTTTTCCACTTTGATGGATTTTTTATATCATCAATGGTTTTAGTATATACTTCTACATATTTACCTGCAGCGTTCTGTTTATAATCATTATCAGTGATGTAGGTTTGTGCTTTTTTCCATGTTTCTGCAAGATGCGAATAATCTCCAGTAAGTGTGGTTTTTAGACACGTAAACGCTTCCATACTACCAGAAGCAATATCACTTCCGGGAAGAATAGCTATTTTTTGAGTAGTTGGAATACAAACCGAAAGCGTAACCACGTCGTTAGCATAATTTGTATTATCATACAATACAAAAGGTTTGCCTGCCATTGGGATATTGTTTTTCTTAAAAAAGAAGACCATTCGAGGCAGTATTATTTTTATGTTTCGGGCAACGCTTTTTCTTTTGCACGAAATGGTTTGCATCAAATAGTTGGCTGCACCGCGTTGCACAACACCATTGTTTTTTATAGAATAGGTTTTCATTTCATACGCCAAAGTCTTGTCTAAGTTAGCCAAGTTTTTTTCATACGAATCGCCTAGAACATTGTTGATACCACCTGAAAAAAAAGAGCTAATTTTAGCCAATAATCCCATTGTACCTTTACTGCTTATCGTCACTTTTGTGCCGCCAAGCGTGTCTTTTAATTTCCAATTTAGCGTAGAATTATTTCCGTCTAAAACCATCTTTTGAGCTATGCTGTCGTTTTCTTTTACGAAAGTAGTTTTCATAAATCCTTCGCCATTGCTACCATTCCAAGCATAGCTTCCGCCAATTCCTGATGTTTTTGCCGGATACGTAAACGTGATTCCATCGTCTTCTTTGCTTGCTGCATTAAAAGTTTCCCAGTTTTTATAATCGTTGATATAATCAAATATCACTGTTCTTGGCGTTTTTAAAACCATTGAACGCGACACTTGATAATCGCCTTTTTGAGTAACGATATAAACCGTCAACGCCAAAAAAAGTAGGACAAAAAGAATAGCTAAATACTTTAAAATATTCATAAAATAGTTATTATCGCTTGAAAAAGAATTTAATCAGAAACAACACTGCCACAAACAGTAAAAACCCTATCAGGATTTTATAACTTCCTTTATAAAATTTTTGATGCAGCGCTTTGTCTTTTCCATAGGCAAAATACATCACTATTATGAATGCTACTAAAAACAATGCAGCAAAAATCCATTGACCAGTTGTGAACATTTATTTCAAATTTTCAACAAATTTACTCAAATGTATTGGAATGTTGTAATTTGCATCATCAATTAATTTTATCTACAATGCAAAAACAACTTACTGCCGTTTCAGAATTTCACACCAGCTTTGGACTTGGTGTTAGCCAAACGATGAAAGCCGATTTAGGAGAACAAAAAAATAAACTTCGCTTTGATTTAATGAAAGAAGAAAACGAAGAATACCTTGAAGCAGTACAAAATAATGACATCGTTGAAATAGCTGATGCACTAGGCGATATGCTCTACATCCTTTGTGGAACGATACTCGAACACGGATTACAACATAAAATCGAAGCTGTTTTTGACGAAATTCAGCGCAGCAACATGAGCAAACTAGGCAAAGACGGCAAACCTATTTATAGAGAAGACGGCAAAGTATTGAAAGGTCCTAACTATTTTAAACCGAACTTTGAGGAGATTTTGAAGTAATTTTCTAATCATTAACAACAATTTCCTGAGCCAAAGCAATAACATGCCCATCAGGATCGGCTATGTAGCAAACTAAATGTCCCCAATCCATAAGAGATACAGGACTAATAATTTTTGCACCTATTTCAACGGCATGCTGAAATTCTGCTGCTACATCTTTAACATATAAATACAGTTCACAACGAGGAATGCCAACACCAGTGCTAGGCGACGGCATGGTGTTAGTAAAGATATTTTCCATACTATCATTTGCTACCAAACCTAATTTTATAATATAGGTTAGCAAAAAATAGGTTTTTCCAACCAATAAATTCTTAGGTTTTTTGCGCAATAATTGTTCATAAAACCTAGTACTCACATTGATATCCCTAACATAAAGAATAAATTCACTACTAATAATGTGTATTGGTAATTTGTTTTCTAATTTAGCTCTAGCTGATAATTTGGTTACTCTATCAGAGTCATAAGCCAGTTGATTGGGGTTGTTCTTTCTTTTTAACGCATGGTAGTTAGCATCTTTCCCTTTTTTTGCTTCTATATTTTCAATTGTTTTCTTTTTTATAAAGGTTTTTATCCTGTCATAACTCAAGTCAACCGCTTTTTTAATCAAATCTAACGAAGCAGTACTTGTATCAAAAATAGTCCAGCCTTCTTCACCATATTTTCCTTTGGCTAGACTAACAGTATCGGGATATTTTTTATAAAAAAAACCTTGATTTGCTGACGAAAGAAGCAACACCAACAGATTATCAACCCTGTCATAAGTAGCAAATATTTTTTTATACGCTCTATAAGATGTCTTTGTAAAAGTGATTTCCTCCGCTACATCGGGTAGGGAAATAAGCAACTCCTTTACAGTTTCGTTTGATAACATTCGCTCAACGGTTTTAGTTGTAAAGCATCATTTTTAATTAAAAACTATTGTAATAAGAACAAATTTAGTAAAATAATGTTTACTAAATTTTAAAAAATAACAATAAATCACAACAATTTCTAACTAGTATTTGCTTATACGATTGATAATAGCCAATAGGTTGTATTTACTGTATTTAATACTATTTTTCACTCCAACACCTTGTTATAAAGTTATTTAACTTTAATGCAGTTCGTCGATTTATTACAATTTTTCTTGTAAGGTATTTTTTTATCGTATATATTAGCTTACAGTTATATGATTTCCCCCAAGTCTAACCAAAAACGTACTGCTTATGAACTCTAAACAATTTAACCGAATCCAAGCGCAACTAAAAGAGCTAAACGATAACCTAAAAAATGTAAACGTACCGCTAGAAGATACTCTAACCGACACTAGCGGCATGTTAAAACTATTAAATTGTAGTGAATCAACCCTAAAACGCTACCGACAAAAAGGAATTTTGCCGTGCTGCAAAATAGGCGGTAGGTATTATTACATAAAACACCTTTTGAAGAAAGAAATACTCAATAGCATTACTAAAACAGAAGATACTTCAAAACGATTTGATGATTAAAGACAGTCTAATTCAAAAAAATAGCGATAATCCTGATGGGTTATCGCTATTTTTTTAAGTTTTTAGTATTAATTCAAACAACTATTTAAAAACAAATGAGTTTAAAAATATGTAAACTCAACAATTAGATAAACACCATCATTGTTAGTATAAGTAGCTTTTGTTGGTTTGTTTGCATCGTTATATTCATAAGCAACTGATATAGTCTCAGCACTAGCATTAGGATTTACTTGAGAAATAACATTGCTAAACTTTCCTTCTCCTGGTGCAAAATTGGTGTAGTTTTTAGAAAACCCAATAATGTCCTTCATAGGGCTTACTTTAGTATCATATTGATACACAATAGTAGGATTATCTATAGTAGCTAATGCATCTCTATAGCTCAATACTTCATCATTTGCATTGGTTCTTATTATTCGTTCTTTTGTTAAAATATAACCGCTACTAGTGCTATTATTATAAGTTTTAACACCTATATCATTGCTAGCAATATTGTCATAGTTATATATATATTTATAGTTTTCATCGGCAGCATTAGGATAAGTAAATAAATGCTCAATCACTCGGTTCTGCTCATCATAAGTAAAATTTTGAACAGAGTTTACAAAGTTAGTAGAAGAACTATTAAGTATTGACATTTTAGAAATTTTATCCGACTGATATTCATAGACATGCGTAAATAAAACGGCACTATTGGTAGCGTTATAAATAATCTTTTTATCTATTTTATTGCCAATGTAGGTATAATAATGATTTGAGTTAACATCGCCAGTATTGGTTATAAATTTAGCACTTTTTAAAAAACCAGGTTGACCAGTATAACTGTCAATAGCGTTGATAGTGTTGCTTTCAGATGAACAAGAAGTCAGTAGTATAACTACAAATAAATTCACGATTCCGATAATTCCTTTTTTCATAATTCTTTTTGCTTTTTTAGGCAAATATACAAAACCAATAATAAAAAAAATGTTAACTAGTTCGTTCTAAATTTCTTTTATTAGAATTGATTTTCAACATAATTATTTTATCAAAAAACAATTATGTGTAACTATTTCAAAGTGAAACGCCTCATTCAAAGCACTAATTACTATGAAAACTATGTGGTTTAAAGCCAAAAATAAACCCTATTTCCTCAAATAAAATACCCATCCAGCTCCAACTTTCCTCCACACGTTCTTCGCAAAAAGTACCCGTTTTGCGAGGGAAACCCAACCAAAACCCGAACAACACCCGAACAAAGGGTTCAAAAACCCCTCAAAAGGTGTCAAAAAGGGTCAAAACAGGTCAGAAGGTGTCAAAACCAGTCATGTCAGGTCACGCTCTTGTGGGGTTGAAAGTGGCTAACTACTTTTGGCTTTGTTCAGTGACCAATAGGGCTGACAGTCATAGTAATAACCCCAAAATCTTAACAACTATGGGAACATACAACAAGGGCATTTTAGGTCCATTTTCGGGAAAAGTTGGAACTGTGGTTGGTGCTGTTTGGCGTGGCAAGTTCGTGATGCGCTCGCTACCTGCCAAATCGGATAAAGCACCAACAGAAGACCAACTGCTCCAACGTGAAAAATTTACGTTTGTTAGCGGGTTTTTAACCCCAATTAGCAGTGTGCTTTCGCTCTATTTTGGTTCAGGTAACAGCGAGTTGACTCGTAGAAACCAAGCCATGTCCTATCATTTAAAAAACGCGGTTGACTTTGTTGATCCTGATTTTGAAATGATTTACAACAAAGTGCTTATCAGCAAAGGCGACTTGCTGGGCATTCAAAATCCTAGTGTTACGCCAGTTGCAACCGATAAATTATCGTATGCTTGGGACAATAACTCCGGACAAGGCGAGGCAAAAGCAACTGACCAACTAGTAGTAGTTGTCTATGCGCCAGCCGAGGATATTTATTTCACCACGCTCAATGCTGCTACGCGTACCGAAACTTCGGGTGTGGTGCAACTGCCTAGTTTTTTTAACGGGTTGCAGGTGCAAAGCTGGATAACCTTTGCCGCTGCCGACGGAAAGAAATATGCTACTAGCGTTTATATGGGTGCCGTTACGGTTTTGTAGTGTTCAGTGTTCAGTTTTTAGTGAGCAGTTTCAAGTGGATGGGCTTACAAAACAAAACCCGATTTTCTATGAAAGTCGGGTTTTGGTTTGAATTAAAGTAACGGTTTATTCTTTGATAATCTTTTC
>DAOLYL010000066.1:0-9950 GCA_035425765.1 Flavobacterium sp.
CTTCAGAATTGTTGAAAATCATATCGGCAAAACGAGCGCAATTGTCTGCAATAACTACTTTTTTGAAAAATCCCCAAAGAATTTGCCGCATTCCATCAACGGCATTTTGATAATTAAAGCTTCTTTTAACCTGAAGTTGAGGTAAAAGATGTGTTGCTCGTTCAATTGGACCTGCTACTAACAGTGGAAAGTAGCTTACAAAAATAGCATAGTCGACTATGTTTTTTTCTGCTTTTATTCGGTTTTTGTAAATATCAATAACATAGGATAATCCGTGAAAAGTGTAAAACGAAATCCCAACAGGTAACACAATGTCGAGCATCCAAGGATGTAATGTTATACCAATATGTGCTACAGAATCGGCTAATGATTGAGCAAAGAAATTATAATATTTGAATACACCTAAAAATCCTAAATTAATTATTATGCTTAGCCAAAACCAAAATTTTTTATTGTTGAGTTTAGTTGACTCACACATTTTTAGTCCAGTGAAATAATCCAGTAGTGTTGAAAATAACAACAGAAACATAAATCGCCAATCCCAACAAGCGTAAAAGAAATAGCTCGCTACAAGCAATAATATATTTTGTGATTTATAGGTTTTATGAAATACAAACCAATATAGCACAAAAACGATTGGCAGAAAAAGTGCAAAATCTAGCGAATTAAAGAGCATTAATTTGTTTTAATTGTTTTTGTTTGAACCAAATATAAAAAATCCTCAACAGCTTTTACTATTGAGGATTTAATAATTGAATTTATTTGATTTTTTGAGCGTTAGCTTTTTTGTTCTTTGTTGAAATAGACTAAGTAATAGTACATTTGTTTTTCTTCGTCCCAACCTTTTTCAACAAATTTTTCGGCACTTTCAGGATTGATAAAATCCAATTTGATTTGAATATTTGTATCTAAATTAATAACGTTTTTGATACTTCTTCGAGCATCGCTAACGGCAGCATTAGCAATTGGAAACGAAGTAACATCTTCAATGCTATATTTTTCTCCTTTATCTACTTTATAGTTTTTGAATTCCGGAATTAAATCTGGGTTTACTAAGACTTCGTTTAGAAAATTACTTTCTTCAAACTCATCATTTTTAGCAAAATAATTCACAGAACGATTCATAAACATTACTTCTTCTTTTTTGTCTTCTGCAGGAAAAACGACATCTTTAGCAAAACCTTGACAAAACTTCAAATACTTCTTTGTCATAAAGTTTTCGTCTTGAAAAGCATCAACCGAAAGGAAATGTTCTAACCAATAGCGTGCATCATAACGGTTGCTATCAACAGTTAGGATTTTATAACCTTCTTCTTTTTTGTGATTAAATATTAAACAACCTTTGTCCAATTTGTTGAGGTTAATTCCTTGTTGCAGAATCATTTCTAAAGTTGAATCTTTTTCTTCAAACTGCATAAAGTCTGATTTGATTTCGCTTTTAAATACGCCTATCGCATCAACTACATTGTTGTCAATATTAACGTTAGTCAAATAAGCTACATAAACTTCACCATTTTTAATATGCGGATGATTTGATTGTTCAAACAGGTGTTTGGTGATTTTTTTAGAAACTTCGTGAGCATCACTTGGACTTGTAAAAAGTTCTGTTGCCAAATTAAACATATCGTTATACTCTAAATCTACTTCGTGAGCAAACTGAAAATAGTTTTCCTCTTTTTCACGAAATGGTTTGAAGAAATATTCCTTTAATAATGGAACAATTTCATCGTTTAAACCATAAGGAGTTTCAGAAATAAAAATAGCTTCGTTGCGGCTTTTATTTCCAACTCGGTGTATTGATAAGCTCTCAATATGAGCGTTGAATAGGTTAATCATTTTTTTTTTTTTAGCTATCAGCTTTAAGCTTTTTAAATTAGTTGAAATTTTTAAATTTGATTTTGGTATGCAGTTTATTGCTTACAGCTTACAGCTTTCTAATTCCAATTCTCTTCAAATCCAAAATCTTCGAAGCTATCATCGCCACCAAACATGTCGAGGTCATCTTCGTCTAAATCGTCTTCAAATTCAGAAAACATGTCATCATCGTTGTCTGCTTCAAACTTTTTTTCCATTGCTTCAGCGGGAAGTTCTCCGTGAGAGAAAAGCAAACTTGGATAAATTATCCCAATTTCGGCTTCTTCCACTGCGGCTAGTTCTACTAAAAAAGTCCACATGTTGATGAAATCATACACATAGATAATTTTGGTTTGGTCTGTGCTCAGCAAATCATTAAGCTGGTAATCGCTCATGGTTTTTTGTTCGCCTGGAACATCTCCAGCATCAAACATTGGGATTTCGTCTTCCTGATTCCAAGTGTCATCACAAGTGTAAAATGAAGCAACTTCCATTCCGTCGAAGCCAAATGCATTGACAATAGCGTTGTGTAAATCTTCTAATGTGTCTTCTTCTTGAATAGCAATATCTCTGAAAACATCTTCTTCGGCATCCAGAATAACACGAAATTTATAAATCATAATCAAACTTTTATTAAGCCAACAAAGGTAAAATTTAAATTATGAATTATGTATTTTGAATAGCTAATTGTTGATAAAAATGTTCTTAGGGTTTTAATTTTTTCATCCTAAAAACTTTACGACCTTTGCCTTTTGAAAAAACAACTTTATGAAAGCAACAATAGTAACTATTGGTGATGAAATTCTTATTGGTCAAATCGTTGATACAAATTCTGGTTTTATAGCAAAAGCGTTAGATAAAATTGGTGTGCAAACACATGAAATGCTTTCGATTTCTGATGATAAAAAGCATATTTTAGATACGTTTTCGTCACTTCAAAATAAAGTAGATTTAGTTGTGATTACTGGCGGACTTGGACCAACAAAAGATGATATCACAAAGAAAACATTTTGCGATTATTTTGACGATGTTTTAGTTGAAGACAAAGCGGTTTTAGATCATGTAACTGAAATTATTGAAGGTTTTTATAAGCGTCCAATTACACAGTTAAATCGAGATCAAGCGTTAGTTCCATCAAAATGTGAAGTCCTTTTCAATAAAATGGGAACAGCACCAGGAATGTGGATGAAAAAAGAAAATACAGTTTATATTTCTTTGCCAGGCGTTCCATATGAAATGAAATATTTGGTCGAAAATGAAATTATCCCGAAAATTGTTAATGAATATAAACGTCCTTACATACTTCACAAAACAATTATGACTTATGGCGAAGGCGAAAGTCGAATAGCTGAAAAAATAGAAAGTTGGGAAAACAACTTGCCAGATTTTATCAAACTAGCGTATCTGCCAAGTCCAGGGAAAGTTCGTCTGCGATTAACAGCTCGTGGCGAAAACAAAGAACTATTAGAAAAGTCTATTCAAGAAAATGTAGAGTCATTAACTAAAATTATTAGTGAAATAATTGTTGGTTTTGATGAAGATGAAACAATTGAAGTAATAATAGGTAGATTATTAACTTCTCAAAATAAAACAATTGCTACTGCAGAAAGTTGTTCTGGCGGAAAAATTGCTCAAATGCTAACATCAGTTGCTGGAAGTTCTAATTATTTTCGCGGAAGCGTTGTGAGTTATGCAACCGATACTAAAATTGATATTTTAAATGTTTCTACTAAAATAATAAATGACTATTCAGTTGTGAGTACAGAAGTCGCAAAAGCAATGGCAATTGGTATTCAAAAAATAATGAAATCCGATTATGCAATTGCAACAACTGGAAATGCTGGTCCAAGCAAAGGTGATTCGGAAGCTGAAGTCGGAACTGTTTTTATTGCTTTGGTAACACCAAACGGAGTTTTTGTAGAAGAATTTAATTTTGGACAACCACGTGAAAAAGTGATAGATAGAACCGCAAATAAAGCATTAGAAATGCTTCAAAAAGAAATTTTAAAAAATCTGTAATAATTTTTTTGTTACAATGATTTATTTTGCGTAAGTTTGCACCCTGATTTTGAATAACGATAAAAGATAAGCATAATGTCAAGAGTTTGTGACCTTACAGGTAAAAGAGCGATGGTGGGAAATAATGTTTCTCACGCGATGAACAAAACTAAGAGAAAATTTTCTGTGAACTTAGTTAAAAAACGTTTCTATCTTGCTGAAGAAGACAGATGGATTACTCTTAGAGTAGCTGCGTCTACAATTAAAACAATCAATAAAAATGGATTGGCTGCTGTTTTGAAAAAAGCAAAAGTTGAAGGATTTATTAAATAATTCTATCCCAATAAAAATAAAGTAAGATGGCAAAGAAAGGTAATAGAATACAAGTTATTTTAGAGTGTACTGAGCACAAAGGAACAGGTCTTCCTGGAACTTCACGTTACATCACAAACAAAAATAAAAAAAATACTCCAGACAGATTAGAGATTAAAAAATTTAATCCAATCTTAAAGAGAATGACTGTTCACAAAGAAATTAAATAATTTAGAAATTTTAAGTAATTAAAGTTTCATAATAAACAATATAAGTCATGGCAAAGAAAACCGTTGCAACATTACAAACAGCTTCTAAAAGATTATCAAAAGCTATCAAAATGGTAAAATCTCCAAAAACTGGAGCTTACACTTTCGTTGAAAGCATTATGACACCAGAAGAAGTGGATAGTTTCTTAGCAAAGAAATAATTCCAATAAAAATATATATCAAAGCTACTTTCATTCGGAAGTAGCTTTTTTATTTTTATATTTGTCACAAGATTTTTGAACTCCAATCCTTAACAAATGAGTTTTTTTAAAAGAATATTTTCCTCCGAAAAAAAGGAGACTTTAGATAAAGGTTTAGAACAGACCAAAACTTCTTTTTTTTCCAAGTTAACTAAAGCAGTTGCTGGAAAATCTAAAGTTGATGATGAGGTTTTAGACAACCTTGAAGAAGTACTAGTGTCTTCCGATGTTGGTGTAAATACTACTTTAAAAATTATCGAAAGAATTGAAGAGAGAGTTTCTCGTGATAAATATCTTGGAACTGATGAGTTAAATCAAATCCTTAGAGATGAAATTGCAGGATTGTTGTCTGAAACTAAATCAGGTGAAGAAACAGAATTCACAATTCCAGCCAACAAAAAACCTTATGTTATTATGGTAGTTGGTGTTAATGGTGTTGGAAAAACAACTACAATTGGTAAATTGGCTTATCAGTTCAACAAAGCAGGTTATAAAGTTGTTCTTGGTGCAGCAGATACTTTTCGTGCTGCAGCAATCGATCAATTGCAAATTTGGGCCAACAGAGTTGGTGTTCCAATTGTAAAACAACAAATGGGAAGCGATCCAGCATCGGTAGCTTTTGATACGTTGCAAAGTGCTGTTACTCAAAATGCCGATGTAGTAATAATTGATACTGCTGGACGTTTACACAACAAAGTTAATTTGATGGCAGAGCTGACTAAAGTAAAACGGGTAATGCAAAAAGTGGTCGAAGATGCGCCACACGATGTGCTATTGGTTTTAGATGGTTCTACAGGTCAAAACGCGTTCGAACAAGCAAAACAATTCACAGCTGCAACCGAAGTTTCTTGTCTTGCCGTTACCAAATTAGATGGAACAGCAAAAGGTGGCGTTGTTATTGGAATTTCTGACCAGTTTCAAATTCCTGTAAAATACATTGGTGTTGGTGAAGGTATTGAAGATTTACAAGTTTTTAATAAATTTGAATTCGTAGATTCGTTTTTTAAATAATAGCAGTCAGATGAATAAAATAAAATCATTTTTCAAAGAAACTTCGCCAATTAAATTTATGTTTATCTCGTTCGTAATTGGCTTATTATCAATATTTATAGAGAAATCACTTCCAAGTCTATTCTTATTTATGCGAATTCTTAGTTTTTCATTTTTTGTTTACGCCATTATAAAATATTTTAATTCCAAGAACTAAAAAGGTCAGCTGTAAAATATTTTTAGTTAATCTAAACAAGTAATGTTTGGATATTTTAAAGTAAAATTCCTACTCTAAATAGGCGTTGTTTTTTAACAAAATTAATTTTCATCTCAATTGAAGTAATAAAAGTACAAATTGCTTACTATTTATTTTTATTTTCTATCACTTTATCAGCATAAAAAATTAAATTTGTAACATAAGTACTATTCATGTCAAACTTAGGTTCGTTAGCTATAAATACTATTCATCAAGGTGATTGTGTCGCTTTATTAAAAAAAATCCCTGATAATTCAGTAGATTTAATTTTTGCTGATCCACCATATAATTTACAATTAAACGGTGAATTGACTAGACCAAATCAAACAAAAGTAGATGCTGTAAATGACGAATGGGATAAGTTCGAAAGTCTTAGCGTTTATGATACTTTTACCGAAAATTGGCTTAGAGAATGCAAGCGAGTTTTAAAAAAAACAGGAAGCATTTGGGTTATTGGAACCTATCATAATATTTTTAGAGTTGGAGCAAAGTTGCAAGATTTGGGATTTTGGATGTTGAATGATGTTGTTTGGATAAAGTCAAATCCGATGCCAAATTTTAAAGGAACACGATTTAATAATGCGCACGAAACCATGCTTTGGGCAACCAAATCAGAGAAATCTAAATTTACTTTTCATTATCATTCAATGAAAACGATGAATGAAGATTTACAAATGCGAAGTGATTGGTTAATTCCGATTTGCCAAGGTGATGAACGAATAAAAGTCAATGGACAAAAAGCACATTCAACACAAAAGCCAGAAGAATTATTATATCGAGTAATTTTATCAACGTCAAATGTTGGCGATATTGTTCTTGATCCATTTTCAGGAAGCGGAACTACAGCTGCAGTTGCCAAAAAGTTAGGTAGAAATTTTATTGCTTTTGAAAGAGAACAATTTTATATTGATGTTGCCAATAATCGTTTGAAAGAAATTGTTCCAATAAAAAACGATTTGTTGGAGTATAGAGTTGAAGTAAAAAAACCAAAAGTTCCTTTTATGAATTTAATTGACAAAGGATTTATAAACGTAGGTGACTTTGTTTTTTCAAAAGATGAAAAATATAAAGCTCAAATTCAAGCCGATTCGTCATTGGAAAGTAATGGTTTTGTTGGTTCTATTCATAAAGTTAGCGCACAACTTCTTGGAAAAGAAAGCAATAATGGATGGACTTATTGGTATGTGAAACAAAAAGGGAAATTGATTTTAATTGACGATTTGAGAGAAGATTTTGCTAAACAATATTTGAAATAAAATGAAAAGAATAGTTGGAATAGTTGTTGTGTTTTTATTGATTTCTTGTCAAGCAGAAATTAAAAAAGAGGATTTGAATAAACTTAATGGTTATTGGGAAATTAAACAAGTTACGCTTTCTGACGGTGAAAAAAAAGAGTATAAAGTCAATGAAACTATTGATTTTTTTGAGCTAAAAAACACTATTGGTTTTCGACAAAAGGTAATGCCTCAATTTGACGGAAAATTTAAAACCAATGGAATTAAAGAAAATATCAAAATTGTAGCAAAAGAAAACAAGTTTTTTGTTGAATATAAAACGGAATATGGTAAATGGCAAGAAGAAATTATTGCTTTAGAAGATTCACTTTTGGTTTTAAAAAATCAGCAAAAAATGGAATACGAATATAAAAGACACATTCCTTTTTCACTAAAATAATGGCAAAACGATTAAGTAACGAAAGTTCTATCAGTGATGTTTTGAAAGAGTTTATAGAAGTTAATAAACTCCAAAATGGCATGGACAAAATTGATGTGCAAGCAGCATGGAAATCACTTATGGGAAATGGTGTTAATAGTTATACAAAAGAAGTAATGCTAAAAGGTTCAACACTTTATGTGTCATTAACATCGGCTGTTTTGCGAGAAGAATTAAGCTATGGAAAAGAAAAAATCATCAAAATGATTAACGAAGAACTACGAAAAGAAGTTGTTACGGCAATAATTCTGCGTTAAGTGTTTATTTCTAAATCTTTTATATAATCTTGATGTTCGTAGAAAAAGTATTCAAACTGCGACATGGTTTCGTTGAAAAAGTCAAAAATACTTTGCCAATTACTTTTATTATTCAAACTAACGCCAGTTTTTTCTACCCAAATTCTACTGATAACTTTCCCACTTTCTAAATAATAATTTCGTTCTAAAATTGCTTCGGGTAAATATTCCTCTAGTAAAATAGTTTTTAGCGATTCGATTTTTTCGTAGTAGATTTTGCGTTTTTCTTCGTCTTTAGGTTCGATGTCTAATAAAACTTGTGCTTTTTTATTATCAATAAAAAATTTAAAAGTCACATCTTTGATTTTAGTATCATACAACATCCATTTTCTAGGATATGCTTCGGCAAAAGCTATCCAGAAATCTTTTTTTATACGAAGTGCTTCTTCTTTGCTATACATTTTATAGGATTAAATTTGAGTGCTTTATTTTTTTGAACTAATTTTATGTTTTTATTCCTTAATCATGAAATTTGATGATTTTTTGAAATATACGCCAAAAATAGCAAAAGAAGTAACTTTTGCTACCATTGCTCATGAAAAAATGGCACCATCAAATAGAATGGAGCTTTTAAGGAAAATGAATTCTGAAGCGATAAATCCAAAAAAAGCAGCCGTTTTAATGCTTTTTTATCCAAAAGAAGGTGATACGCATTTGGTATTAATTCACAGAACTTCTTATAATGGTGTTCATTCCTCGCAAATAGCATTTCCTGGCGGAAAACCAGAAATTGAAGATTTAGATTTAAGAGCAACTGCTTTAAGAGAAACTCACGAAGAGATAGGAATTCATCCCGATAAAATAGAAATAATTCGTTCATTCACGGAAGTGTATATTCCGCCAAGTAACTTTATGGTTTATCCGTTCATGGGAATTAGTCATTATGAATTAGAATTTCAAAAACAAGATGAAGAAGTTGCAGGAATTGTTGAACTTCCATTAAAAGAGTTTTTAGACGAAAAAACAATTAGTTCTAAAACAATGGAAACATCTTATGCTGGAGCGATTGAAGTTCCGGGTTTTATGGTTGACAATCATTTTGTTTGGGGTGCAACTGCTATGATGCTCAGCGAATTGAAAGAAACCCTGAAAAGTGTATTTTAAAGTTATTGTTTTTGTAAATTTGCATCCCTAATATCGGAATTAAAATCAAATAAAAACAGCATGGGTTTATTCAAACGAAATCCTTTTGGTCATATATTATTCATAAAAAAATGGTTAATCCGAATCTTTGGGGTTTTAACTCACAGAAGATATCGAGGTTTTAATGAATTGCATATTGAAGGTTCGGAAATTATTAAATCTTTGCCAGATAAAAACGTGTTGTTCATTTCAAATCATCAAACCTATTTTGCTGATGTTGTAGCGATGTTTCATGTTTTTAACGCAAGTTTATCAGGAAGAGTTGATAATATAAAAAACGTTGGCTATTTGTGGCAGCCAAAGATGAATATCTATTATGTTGCTGCTAGTGAAACTATGAAAGCTGGATTATTGCCAAGAATTTTGTCTTATGTTGGAGCAATTACAGTGGAGAGAACTTGGCGTGCAGGCGGAAAAGATGTCACTGAGAAACGTGAAATTAATCCAAATGATACTGAAAATATTAAAATTGCTTTAGAAGATGGTTGGGTAATCACTTTTCCTCAAGGCACAACAAAATCTTTTAAACCAGTTAGAAAAGGAACGGCACATATTATTAAACAACACAGACCAATTGTTGTTCCAATTGTTATTGATGGTTTTCGTCGTGCTTATGATAAAAAAGGATTAAGAGTAAAAAAGAAAAATATACTGCAATCTTTCATCATCAAAGAACCTTTGGAAATTGATTATGATAATGAAACTATCGAGCAAATCGTAGAAAAAGTAGAATACGCAATTGAGCAACACGCTTCGTTTTTAAAAGTTATTCCTGCCGAAGAAATTGAAGAACAAGAACGACTGAATAAGTTAAGAGAATGGCAAATGTGATAAAAAAATCCCGTATCGTTAAAAAGTGATATGGGATTTTTTTTTATTTGAAGTATGAGAAATTATGATTGTCTTCAATTTGAAGTAA
>DAOLYL010000066.1:10050-11679 GCA_035425765.1 Flavobacterium sp.
CCTTTTCCCATTTGTAAATCGCCTTCAATTTTTTTGTCAATCATTGGAGTAGTTGTATCATGACATACATCTGTAACAATTGCTACATTTGGCTTAATGGTTTGAGTAATCATTTCTGCACCGCGAAGACCAATTTCTTCTTGAACTGAGTTTACGATATACAATCCAAAAGGTAATTTCTTTTTGTTTTCTTTTAATAAACGAGCAACTTCTGCAATCATAAATCCACCCATTCTGTTGTCTATTGCTCTACAAACGAATTTATCATTGTTTAAAATCATAAATTCATCTGGATAAGTAATTACACAGCCTACATGAACGCCAAGTTTTTCAACTTCTTCTTTCGTTGAACAGCCACAGTCTATAAATATATTGTGTAATGTTGCAGTTTCCTCTTTGCCGCGATTTCTCGTATGAATCGCTGGCCAACCAAAGACACCTTTAACGATTCCGTTTTTTGTATGAATGTTTACTCTTTTTGATGGTGCAATTTGGTGATCAGAACCTCCGTTTCTAATTACATATATTAAACCGTTATCCGTAATGTAATTTACATACCATGAAATTTCATCAGAATGCCCTTCAATAACGACTTTGAATTTCGCATCTGGATTTATTATTCCAAAAGCAGTTCCATAGGTGTCAGTTTCAAATGTGTCAACGTAGGGTTTTAAATAGTCCATCCAAAGTTTTTGTCCTTCCGATTCATATCCTGTTGGAGACGCATTATTTAAGTACTTTTCTAAAAAAAGTAACGAGTTTTTTGTGAGGATAGATTTTGTTGTCATATTTTTTTTTGCTAAAATATAAATTTGGCATTACAGTTGTTAAGTATATTTATATTTTTACACTAAATTTATTTTATATGACTAAAGTAGTTTTCACATTATTGTTTTTTTTGATTTCTTTCAATGCTTTTTCACAAGTGTCAACTGATACTATTAAAAAAGAAATTGAAGAAAAAGAAATCGACACAACTTTTAAAGAATTAATTCAATTAGAAGAGGTTGTTATTTACAGAGATAAATCAACTGCAGAAGAAAGAAAAGAGTTCTTATTGCTTCAAAATAGAGTTTATAAAGTTTATCCTTTTGCAAAAGCAGCATCTGAAAGATTAACATTATTGAATAAAAATATGGATAAGCTCAAAACTAATAAAGAAAAAAAGAAGTATTTTAAAATTGTTGAAAATTACATGGAAAATGAATTTACTGGGCAATTAAAAAAACTCTCTAGAAAACAGGGTCAAATATTAATAAAGCTTATCCATAGGCAAACAGGAATTACAACATTTGATTTAGTTAAAGATTATAAAAGTGGATGGAAAGCTTTTTGGGCAAATAATACTGCAAAATTATTTGACATTAATCTAAAGACAAAATATCAACCTTATCAAGTTAATGAAGATTTTCTTATAGAAACTATACTTGATAGAGCATTTAATAGAGGAAGACTTGTTCGTCAAAAATCTGCAAATCCTGTTGATATAGATGAACTGACCGAATTTTGGCAAACTAAAATAGAAAAAAAATAATTATTTAAAATTCTGATTGTCAATACGCTTTTATTTGCTTAAAAATAAATTTAAAAAATATTTTCAAAAAAGCTTGTTTAGTAAAAAACAATTAT
>DAOLYL010000067.1:0-11273 GCA_035425765.1 Flavobacterium sp.
ACCCAATGACGAAAGTTGTTGGGTTTTTTACTTAAAAAAAACAGCCAAGAATAAATTCTCAGCTGTTTATAAATATATAATTCAAAATCTATATTTTCCGTCTATTATCATCTGATTGTGTGTCAATCAGTTTGTTGTAAGGATCAACGCCAACTTCAATTGGGTTTTCGTTTACGATGATTGTAACAGAATTGTCTATTTTATTGACTTTTACTTTTTTCAAATACAATTCTTTTTCTGTTTTTTTGTCTTTGATGGTTTGTTCGCCAAATATTCCAATTTCTACATAATCATTCAAAGGATACGACTCAATAGCATACTTTTCACCTTTTTTCTTGTAGGTTAATGTTTTGCCATTTTTGTCTTTAAATACGCGTTTTCCATCGTCATTGGCTTTGTATTTAGCTACTTCAAAATTGATTTTCACTTCATATTTTCCGTTTGGTAATTTCTTTGAAGTTACATCTTCAATTCTATTGTCATAAAGTGTAATCGTTTCAAACATATCGTTGATTACATACTGTAAACTATCTGGAGTTGCTGCTCTTAATTCGTTTACTAATTCAATAGAATTGGTATATGGTGCTTCTTGATAAGCTACTTTACTAATGTAATTTTTCAAGGCATCATTCATTTTTTTCTCACCAATAAAATCGCTCAAAGCATACAATACTAATGAACCTTTGTTATAATGAATATACTGTTGGTTTTCATTATACATCAATGGTTGTTCTTTTTTCTCTTCAAAAGTTCTTCCTTGTAAATAACTGTCCAAAGCGTCTTTTAAAAATTTACGCATTTGAGATTTTCCATAGGTATGTTCCAAAACTTTCAACGAGCTGTATTCAGATAAACTTTCAGATAATAATGTTGCGCCTTGAACATTAGCTCCAATCACTTGATGTGCCCACCATTGATGTGCTACTTCATGCGAAGTTACTGAGAAAGGAAAATCTACTGCGTCTTTATCTTCATCATCTACAGCAGCAATAAATCCGATGGCTTCAGAGAACGGAATAGTATTAGCAAAGGATTGCGCAAATCCACCGCCAGTTCTAGGAAATTCAATAATACGAACTTGCTTGTGTTGGTATGGACTGAAATTTTTAGTGTAATAATCTAATGATTTTTTCACACCCGAAATCATTCTGTCCACATTATAATCATGTCCTTTGTGGTAATAAATTTCAATATTTACATCGTTCCATTTGTCTTTTTTTACTTCATATTTACCCGAGTTAAAGGCGTAGAAATTAAGCATTGGTCTATCCATTTTATAATGGAAATAATTTCTGCCGTCTTTGGACCATTTTTTGGTTAAATAACCTGGAGCGATTGCTGTTTGATCGCCAGCTGTGCTAACGGTAGTTTCAAAAGTAACCCAATCCGAATCGTTGCTGATATAGGTATTTTTTCTAGCAATAGAATCGGTTGGCGATGGCATTCTGTCTTTTGGTTTTAAACCATGTTTTTTTCTAACATCATCATCGGTTAATTCGCCTTGGTCAGAATAGCCAATACTTGGAAACATCGAGTTGTTTATAAATGTTCCGTTGTAAATTACAGGTGAATTGTCAGTAAAAAGTGTATTTGGTTTGTTCTTTTTTACAAATTTCATTTCAATAGAAGCACCAGGTAATAATGGTTTTTCTAATTTATAAATGTCGAAATTATAAATAGTATCTTTTGAAATTACTTTGTTTTTTACATTAAAACTAACTTCTGTTTCGCCACTATGATTGATATAGAGGTTAGTAATGGCAACTTTAGTTTTGTTTTTTAAGGTGTAAGTTCCTTTGGCAATAAAATTTCGCTCTTCAGGAAATAAATCCACATCTACTTTTATATCAGTAATTCTTGGTTGAGGTTGGTTTTGGTACTTTTTATATTTTTTTTCCCATTCTACCATTTCTTTTTCAACTTCATTTCCTGATTTATTTTCGTTGACAACATTGTCTTGATAATAAATTGTACTACCAATGGCTAAAAACCCAATTAAAGCGAATAAAGCCGGAATGGCAATTTTAGAAGTTAATCGTCTTTTGGCATCACTAAATCTTGCTTTGGCCGATTGACCAATTCCGCGTGTCCAGAATAGAAGTGTCAAACAGAATAAAACAATTCCTAGCAATAACCAATAGGTTTTATATAAAAGATAGTTATTCAATCCATGACCATAACCATTCATATCGGAATATTCAAAACCTGAATCACTGTTGTAAATGAAAATGTCTTGTTCTATTCCAATGGCAGGAAGGAATGATAATCCGATAGAAAGCAGTAATAAAACAAAGAAACCTAATAGGTAATTTTTGAAAAGCGTTTGAATAAAAACCGCTAAAAGTGCCCAAATCACATAATGAATTAGTTTAAGTCCGAATAATTCTTTTAGATAATGACCAATTTCAAAATCGTAAAAACTAGAATACATTTGGAATAAAATTCCTGCTATCATGATCACTAAAAGTAATACGATTTGCATTTTGATAATGGCAATGAATTTTGAACCTAGTAAAACCCAGTTTGGAATTGGTGTAGCGTCAATCAAATGGCTCATTCTAGCAGTTGCGCCACGATGAATTAACATTCCTGCAAAAAGGAACGTAACTAAATTTATAAATAATCCAAAAGTTCCACCAGGAATTAAGAGCATTTGCCAAGTTACAGGATAGGTTTCTGTTCCAAAAATAGCTCCAGCTGTTGTTGCTGCGATGAGTATGAACATCAATCCAACTACTAGTATACTAATAAAAACCCAGTTTTTTACAATGAATTTAAAGTCTAAGTTGGATAAACTCCAAGTAGTTTTTAGATTTTGCAAAAACGAATAGTCAAAGTCAACTTTTGGCAAGTTTATTTTTGTAATTCCTCCAAAATTATTTTTTACAATTCGTTCTTCATTTTTACTTTTTCCGATGGTTAAAGCACTTTGTGTAAAAGAAAAATAACGATACATCAATCCTAAAATCAAAAGCGAAACACCAAACCAAAGTAAACGGTTGTAAAGAACAACACCTTCAAAAGGTAGAAGATTGTTGTTTTTTTCATACATCGTCCAATATTGTGTGTAATAATTTAATGCATCAGAGCCAAAAGGTTCAAAAAGTGCAACCATATAGCGATTTTCAGCATCATTTGTAAAACTACCTACAATACTTTGAACAAAAAGAAGCAAAATTACAGTGATGAATCCAACCGAAATGTTTCGAGTAATCGTAACTACTGAAAAAATGATTACACCATAGAAAAATAAGTTCGGAATAATGAATATTAAATAACTCTGAATATATGCTATAAAACGATGTGGACCAAGTAAATCTTCATTTACATAGGGCAAAAAAGACGCTAAAAAAGCTGCTAAACCTACAAACAGCGTAATAATAACAACTACTAAAAACGAGCTAAAGAATTTGCCAAGAAGATAATCTCGTTTTGTAAACGGATAGGAAAATAATATAGAATGCATATTGTATTTAAAATCTCTATAGACAGAAGCTCCAATAATGGATGGCAATAAGAAATAAATAAATACGGTTAATCCATTCAGAATTCCATTTAATGCAATGGGTGAATTGGATATTGCTCTTGAGGATGTTGTAGTTTTAAAACTATCAAAAACACCCAAACTACTTGCCATAATAAATAATGTCAGCAAGAAGAAAATTCCAGAATATATATAAAAAGCAGGGTTTTTAAACCATCTTTTTAATTCGAAAGTAAATATAGTTCCAAACATATTATTGGTCGTTTTTAAGTGCTACAAAATATACATCTTCTAGTTGAGGTGTGCTTTTTGAGAAACTATCATTTGGTTTTTCGGTGCTGTGAACTCTTATGTTTAATGTATTGTCTTGATTATAGTTTGACGAAATCACATTAACTTCTTTTTCATATTTTTCTAATTCTTCACGTTCGATTATTTTGGTCCAAATTTGACCTTCTAATGCTTCAGTTGCAGCTTTAGGTGTGTTTTGAGTTAATATTTTTCCTCCGTTAAGAATAGCAACTTCCGTACATAATTCTTTTACATCATCTACAATGTGAGTAGAGAAAATAACGGTGTGATTGGTTCCAATTTCTCTTAAAACATTTAAAAAACGATGTCTTTCCGCTGGATCTAATCCTGCGGTTGGTTCGTCAACAATAATAAGTTTTGGATTATTTAAAAGCAATTGGGCAATTCCAAAACGCTGTTTCATTCCGCCAGAATAACCACTTACGTTTTTCATGCGAACATCATATAAATTTGTCACTTCAAGCACTTCCTTTACAATTGCTTTTCTATCACTAGCTGAAGCAATTCCTTTTAATCTTGCAAAATAATCCAATAAATTTTCTGCAGACATGCTCGGATAAACGCCAAATTCTTGAGGCAAATAACCCAAAACTTTTCGCAATGCAATTTGATCATCAAGAACATTGATTCCATCAAAAGTGATGCTGCCAGAGTCTGGTTTTTGTAGCGTAGCAATAGTTCGCATTAAGGATGATTTTCCGGCGCCATTTGGACCAAGAAGGCCAAACATTCCTGTGCCAATTTCAAGGTTAAGATTATCAAGCGCTTTTACGCCGTTAGAATAGGTCTTACTTAAATTATTTATTTGAAGTTTCATAAAATGGATTTTTGTTTTCTAATTGGTGTCAATTTAAGCTTATTGTTACACTTCTTCAAATTAATTTTAACATTTTAGTAAAAAATAAAAAGGAATAAGGTCGTTTTTACTCAAAAACCTATACAACTTTGTAACTTTGCCAACTTGAAAACAAAAAATTATGCTAGAAGATAAAACGCCACAACGAACTTCACTTTCTCAATTGGGTGAGTTTGGTTTGATTGAACATTTAACGAAAAATTTCGATGTAAAAAACAACTCAACACTAAAAAGCATTGGTGATGATGCCGCTGTTTTAGATTTTGCAGACAAAAAAGTCGTTGTTTCTACTGATTTGTTGATTGAAGGTGTGCATTTTGATTTGTCTTATATGCCGTTGCGTCATTTGGGTTATAAAGCGGTTGTAGTAAATGTTTCTGATATTTGCGCAATGAATGCCAGAGCTACACAAATTACGGTTTCAGTAGCGGTTTCCAATCGTTTTCCATTAGAAGCTTTGGAAGAGTTGTTTGACGGCATTGCTTTGGCTGCAAAATTCTATAATGTTGATGTTATCGGTGGTGATACAACGTCATCTCAAAAAGGTTTAATTATTTCAATTACAGCAATTGGCGAAGCAAATGAAGACGAAATTGTGTATCGAAATGGTGCAAAAGAAGGTGATTTATTAGTAGTTTCCGGCGATTTAGGTTCGGCATATATGGGATTGCAAGTTTTAGAGCGCGAAAAGCAAGTGTTTCAAGTAAATCCAAACAATCAGCCCGATTTAGATGCTTATACGTATTTGATTGAAAGACAATTACGTCCAGAAGCTCGACATGATATTAAAGAATTATTGTCAAAATTAGAAGTAAAACCAACGTCAATGATTGATATTTCGGATGGATTATCGTCTGAAATCATTCATATTTGTAAACAAAGTAAAGTAGGTTGCAATTTATACGAAGAAAAAATCCCTGTTGATCCTCAGTTTATTAATGTATGTGAGGAATTCAATATTGATAGTACAACTGTTGCTATAAATGGCGGCGAAGATTACGAATTGCTTTTTACAATTGCTATGGAAGATTTCGATAAAATAAAAGCTAATCCAAATTTTACCGTAATTGGTCATGTTGTTCAAGAAAGTGAAGGAACTCATTTGATAACTAGAGCAAATACTAAAATTCCGCTGAAAGCTAGAGGTTGGAATGCTTTGGAAGAATAAAAAAAGCGTCTTATTTTAAAAATGAGACGCTTTTTTGGTTTTATATAATTCCTTTTTCTTTGGCTGCTTCGATAAGTTCTTCATCGGAGCAATATTCTACGCCAAGAGTAATTTTAATCTTTGCTTTTCTGTTTTCGATACTATTTGGCGAAAGCGGAATGTATTTGATTAATTCGTTTCCTGGAACTCCTTTTGATAATTGGTAAATAATTTGAGTATCAATAGTATCTAAATTATGATCGAAATTTTGTTTGTGACCAATTAGTTTTATAACGGTTTGACTGTAGTAGTTTTCATCGTGCAGGATTCTATCCATTGCAAAGATTAATTCATCAAAAGTAATATCGTTTTTAATGATTAATCCGCTTGGGTTAATGTTTCTTACGATATTGTTTACTTTCTCTGGTTCTGAGTGCATTGTTAGCAAGATAACCTTGCATTCTGGCATTGTTTCGTGCATTAACATGGCTAAATCTTCACCAGATTTTATACCTTTTTCAGCATATTCTGGCATACTGATGTCAAACATCGCCATTTGAAAATCATTTTTTGGATCGGTAATAGTTTCATATCCAGTTTTGCAATCACCAGCTTGAGTAACGGTGAATTCATAACCTTGTTCACTATATTTGTTTAGTGCATTTCTGTAGGCCTGAATGATGAAAGGATGATCATCTACAATTAAAACGTTGATTGGGCTTTTCATTAAGTTTCAATTATTTCTTTTTTAGTTTCTATTGGTATTGTTATTATTATAGATGTTCCAGTTCCTTTTATAGAGCTAATATCTATTATTCCGTTGCATTCGTGTGTTCTTGAAATCATGTTTTGAACACCTATTCCTTTATTTTTTTTGTTTAAATCAAAACCTTCACCGTTGTCTAGTATCGTTAAAACTAAATTTGCATCTATTTTTTTAAATTCAACGTTAATTTGAGTTGCTTTTGCATACTTATTTATGTTTTGCAAACTTTCTTGAAGCATGCGATACATGTTAATTTTAGTGGTGTTGTTTATTTTATCCCACTGTATTGTGTTGTCGATGAAGTGAACTAATTCTGCTTCATGTGATGAATTTTGTTCTTCCAACAAATTTGAAACGATGGAGACAAAGTTATTAATTAAAACTTGTTTTTCTCTATTAAGGTCGTGTGAAATTTCACGAATATCTTGTTCAATGTTTTTCAACTCTTCTAGATATCCTAATCTTTTCTTTATTGACTCCTCGTCTTGCTTACTGTTTAAGCTGTCTAAGTTAAGGCGTGCGCCAAACATTCTGCCTAAAACACCATCATGCAAATCGCGGGCAATTTTCTTTTTTTCCTCGGTTCTACTTTCGTCAATAATGTTTTGTTGCGAAATCAAAAGGTTATAAATGTCCTCGTTGGCTTTTTGTTGCGCTTGTTTATAAACCAATTCGCGAGTTCTTGCTCGTTGTGCTCTAACAATAAATAACAAGGAAACAACAACCATAACGCCTATAAAAACATAAAGTAAGGTTCTGTTTTTTTCTTCTAACTTATCTTTTTCTTCAATTATTTCGTCGGTTTCGAGTTGGATGCGAGAAAAGCGATCCTTAGAATTCCGTTCTACAATTTGAAGACTGTCACTTATTTTGATGTACTCAGCCGAATAAAGAGCTGATTTTTTTAGATCTACTTCAGAAATTTGATGTAAGGAAATTAAAATGTCAAACGCCATTTTTTTGCTCTTTGAAAGATTGAGCGCTTTTTGTGCGTATTCAATAGATTTTGTAGTGTCTTTGACTGATGAATAATATTGTGATAAATGAATCTGACTTCTAATAATATCTTGAGTTGCATCTTCTTGGATTCTTATCTTATAAGCTTCATCAAACATTTTTTTTATTCCATTTGTATTGTTAAGTTTTAATCTAGAAAAAGCTAAGTTATCAATTAAATTAGCATACAAAAGAGGTTTAGCTGCGATGATTTTTTTGTCATCTAGTCCTTTTTCGAAATTTTCAATTGCTTTTTTATAATCTTTAAGTTTTATATAAATATAGCCAAGATTATTGTAACAGCTTGACTTTCTGCCTTGTTTGTCTTCTTTCTCAAGCTCAATTGCAATGTCAAGTGCTTGTAAAAAATAATCTACGGCTTTTTTATAATCTTTTAGTTCATCCGAAACATTACCTAGCATTATTAATACATCGTAGGTTCTTTTTGAGTCTTTTAGCTCTTCAAAAACATTGATTGCCTTATTTAAGCTTAAATCTGCGCCTAAATTATCTCCTGCGGCATACTGAACCATTCCTTTGTTCATTAGAACGGTAGCATAATTAACCTTGTCTTTTTTTAACAAATAGATTTTTTCTGCCTTTATATAATAATTGTAAGAGCTGTCTAAAAGATTTTGATTATTGAAATAGAAAGCCTTGCTTTTGTATGCCAGCCCGAGGTTTAAACTGTCATTTGCTTCTCTCGAAAAAGCTAATAGTTTATCAGATGCTTTATTTACTTTAGTTAAATCGTTTGTATAATAGTATTCGTAGATAATTTTTACAAGTAACTCTCTTGTTTTTTTTGTATTTTTTGACTCTTTAATGTTCTTAAGAGACTTGTCAAGAGATAAAATTTTTGCTTCGGAGGATTTGCTTTTTTTTGAAATTAATAGATTTTTTTCAGCTTCATTCAACGAATTGGATGAGTTAACTTTTTCTTTATTACATGAAGCAAGAAA
Source organism: Flavobacterium sp. (assembly GCA_035425765.1). Classification (GTDB taxonomy): domain Bacteria; phylum Bacteroidota; class Bacteroidia; order Flavobacteriales; family Flavobacteriaceae; genus Flavobacterium. Next base: position 8,524 of record DAOLYL010000067.1, read on the forward strand.
AAAAAGGACTGATAATAAATAAACTTTAATTTTCAAAGTTGAATAGTTTTTTCAAAAATACAAATTAATCAAAAAAAAATCACCCGATAGGGTGATTTTATATAAATATTTATAATAAGATATTTTTATTTATTTTCTCTAAGTTTTTTTTCTTTAAAAAATAGGAGCTGGCTTATCTTTACCGCCACCATCTACTTCATAGAATATAGGAGCTGGTTTATCTTTTCCACCGCCATCAGCATCATAGAATATAGGAGCTGGTTTGTCTTTTCCACCACCATCAGCGTCGTAAAAAACAGGAGCTGGTTTATCTTTTCCACCACCATCAGCATCGTAAAAAACAGGAGCTGGTTTATCTTTTCCACCACCTTCGGTTGGAGTTGTGAATGACGTGACAATTAACATTAGAGTTAATAATCCGATAGTTTGTGCTAATTTTTTCATAATTTGAGACTTTATGTTGTTAGTAATTTGACTTTGTTGTTTCGGTGTGCGCCTTTTACGATTTGAGGCATTAAGACACTTTCACGATGTAAAACTAGAAAGGATATGCTTTTCAATCGCAATGAAATCAATGGTTTATGGTAGAATGTACTCGTTTGATAGTGAATGATACTCAAATCATGGTGGATGATTTTTGAACATTTTCGTATTTAGGTCAAAATTTGACTCCTACAGCTAATTAGTTTCATTCTACTGAGTCTTTTTTTTGGTTTTAAGGACGATGATTCAAAAAAATAAAATGGTCTTAAATCGAATCTAAATCGGTTTGTATTTGTGGAATAAAAAAAGCAACTGGTTTTTTCAGTTGCTTTTGAGTATAAAATATTTTGTAGATTTTTTATATTTCTAAATAATTTCCGCCTGCAATTCGAGTGATAATTAAATCAACATTTTCTTTATACGATTTTGAGAAAGGAAGTTTTACGGTAGAATTTTTTATGAAGCATAATGCATTTCCTGTGTGAATTCTTGACACTTGATTTACGTTAATTATGTAACTATTGTGAATTCGTAAAAAATCTTTTTGAGGTAAAACGCTTTCGAAATGTTTTAATGTTTTGAATGCCGTAATCATTTCTCCATTGTTTAAATGAATGTCGGTTGAATTATTATCAGCTTCAAAATATAAAATATCGGTTGAATCTATGTAGCGATAATCACCATACGATTTAACACAAATAATTAAAGGTTGTTCTTTTTGAACGGTTATGATTTCTTCGGTAATTGGTGAAGGATTTACAACTTCAACTTCGGTTTCTGTATTTTCCTCTTCAGTTTCTTGAATGGTTTCTACTTCTTCGTTTGTTGTTTCAACTTCAGTTTCTTCTTGTGCTAAAACAGGAGTTTCGTTTTCTATATCTTCTTCAATGATTTCTTCTTCCAATGTTTTTTCTTCTTCTGAAAAAAGAATTTCTTCATCTTCTAAAGTTTCATTAATTGGTTCTTCTATTTCTTCTTCTTCTGGGAAATCATCTGAAACAGCAACCAATTGGTTTACAACAATATTTTCTACCGCTTTTGGCTGAATAGATACAGTTGTTGGTTGAACAACAGAATAATTAACTTCTATATCGCGTACTAACTTGAAAATTGCTTTTCTAAACTCATTAATGTGTAATGGTTTTAGCATATAATCAATCACTTCATACTTTAGAGCATCAAAAGCGTATTCTTTAGTATTTGTTGTAATTATAATCTTTGGCACTACTTTTAGATAACGATACAATTCGCTGATTAAAGAGAAGGAAAGATTACTTTCTTTGTTTGAAGGATTTATTTCTAGGAAAACTAATTTTGGTTGATGCTCAAGAATTAAGTTAATTCCATCATCAAAAGTAGAAGCAACAGCCAAACAAGTTAAATTTTGAAAACTATCAGCTAATGCTTTTGTTTTCAAAACACTGTTTTGATCATCGTCAATAATGATGTAAGTATAATTCATCTAAGCTTTTCCTGTTTGGTTTAATAGGGAAAGCACAGTAGTTTTTGGTTTGAAAGTAGTTTTGGGGACTATTCTTGGCGAAGTTTGGCATTATATTTCAGCATAAAAAAAAAATTCGATTAAACGCTTGTATTTTCGTTAAACGAATGGACAATTTTTTTTAAACATCGAAATAAAACAAAAAACTCAAATTCTGGAGTGAATTTGAGTTTTTTACTGTGTATTTTAGATTTCGTGAAATGAATTTTTAAACTGTTTTCATTAACCAATTTCTCATTGAAACTTCTTCGTTAATAATGTTTCTTAGTTCAGTAATTGAAACTCTGTCTTGTTTCATTGAATCTCTGTGGCGAATGGTTACTGTTTTATCTTCCAAAGTTTGATGATCAACCGTGATACAGAAAGGTGTTCCAAGTGCATCTTGGCGACGATAACGTCTTCCAACAGCATCTTTTTCGTCATAAGCTACATTGAAATCCCATTTTAAATCTTCAATTATTTGTTGCGCAACTTCTGGTAAACCGTCTTTTTTAACCAATGGTAAAACGGCGGCTTTGGTTGGTGCTAAAACCGATGGCAAAGCTAGAACTGTTCTTGTTGAACCATCTTCTAACGTTTCTTCTTTTAATGATGTTGCAAAAACGGACAAGAACATTCTGTCTAATCCAACCGAAGTTTCAACTACGTAAGGAACGTAATTTGAATTGGTTTCGTTGTCGAAATATTGTAGTTTTTTGCCCGAAAATTGTTCGTGTGCTTTTAAATCGAAATCGGTTCTTGAGTGAATTCCTTCTAATTCTTTGAA
>DAOLYL010000068.1:0-11111 GCA_035425765.1 Flavobacterium sp.
CAAGTTGCAAAAGCGACTTCAAATAATCCTGCTATTATTAATAAAATCCAGTTCAATTTACTTAAGTTTTTCGTTGTTTTTATGACGGTTTTTATCCCTTTCAGATTTTAAATCCATTTTTTTGTCAAAAGCGGCTTGAAGGTCAATTCCTGTTTGGTTTGCTAAGCACAAAACTACAAAAACCACATCGGCAAGTTCTTCGCCAAGGTCTTTGTTTTTATCGCTTTCTTTTTCAGATTGTTCTCCATAGCGACGAGCAATGATGCGAGCCACTTCGCCTACTTCTTCAGTAAGTTGCGCCATGTTGGTAAGTTCGTTAAAGTATCGAACGCCGTGGTTTTTTATCCAGTTGTCAACTTCTAGTTGGGAGTTTTTTAGGTTCATTTTATGTTTTTTTAAGCACTACTTTTTCTGTATTTTTATTTACCATTTCTTTGAAAAACTCTTTCACCGCTTCATAATATTCTGAGCCAATAATGGCTTGATTTATATCAGTAACAAAGGTTAGTTGAATTTGATTATCTGTATTTGATATGTTATATTTAAAACTTGCCAAATTTTCTGGAAGTGCTAATGCTATTGACTGAGGAACTGTTTCAAAGGTGTAACCTTCGGGTATTTTTATACTTATTGTGTATTTATCTTGGTGTGGAAAGACAAAATCTATCGGGTATTGACGTATTTCTTGTTTAAATGGATTTTCGGTTAATGCTAAAAACAGTAAAGGTGAAAAATACATTTTATCGCCAATAATCTCTACTGCATTGGTAGTCAAAAAAGAAAAACTTTCAACTATTGGCTTGGTTAAATCGGAGTTATTCTGAACATCATAATCTGAAATCTCAAGTCCTTGATGTTTTTTCTCTATTCGTTCAACGATACTTTCTTTTGTAATACCGTTATTATTATCTCTATAAATATATCCATTATAATCGAAATATTGGTCTCTCATTTTGCCTGTAACTTCGCCATCAGACTTGATTTCAGCTATTATATTTACTACTTCTTTTGAATTCGATTTTGGCATTAAGTCGATTTCTATGGATGATCCATCTTCTTTGATTATCCTTCCTAACCAATTTAAATCTCTAATTGGCAACATATTAATTCCAGAATTTTTATCAGTCGCGTCTAAAAGTAATGTTTCATTACCATTTATTGCAGCAACAATAACATAATTAAATATAGATTTATTGGGAAAATGTGCAACACCATTTTCTCTAGTACTTACCAATACAGGATATGCTTCAACTCCTGCTAATTTTAGCATTGAAAGTAATATAAAATTAATTTCAGCAACATTTCCTGAGCTTTCCTTAAATGAGTTTACAACTCCTTGTTTTGTATAATAGCCATAATAGCCGTTCCAATTCATTCTATTTTTAACATTATTAAAAATGACATTTATCTTATCATCAATAGTAAATCCATCTTTAATCAGTAATTTTAAATCGTAAATAAGATAATTAAATTCTTTAATCTCTTTTCCAAATCTATTATCTTCATAAATTGATTTTGCTACGTCTTCCCATGTTGTTGAAATCTGATTTGGATCTTGTTCAGGCATTCTTACCGTTTGAAGTTCATGACTTATTTTTCCGTAATAATTATCAATATTATTTATAAAACTTTCTTTTTTTATTGATTTAATTTTTTTTGCAGTATAAGTAGTGTTTATCTGTTTATAATCCATATAATTTGTTTGACCATACTTATTATCAAAAGATTGAGATACATTCTCTATTTTTTGATCAACATTTATTTCTGCAAAACCCAACCTAATACCTTTGTATATATAAAACTCAGGAATCAATGTTTGATATGTAGCATAACTAACAGGAATATTATACTGAAATTGGAATTCGGGAAGCAAAGAAAGGTTTTCAGATTTTAACCTATACTTTATTTCTATAATAGATCCTTCTTTTACATTTGGAAAAATTATCGTTTTTTTTGCCCAATATTCATTGATTGCTTTCTTTAATTTCCTTTGATTAACAACTTTTTCCTTAATAATTTGATCATTTTCTATGTTATAAGTATATGCGGATATTACATCAACCAACTCATCATTGAGATTTTCATAACCAACATAATATGGTATTTCAAAATTAGCCCAATTAAAACCTTCTTTCTTATATATTTTTAATTTTACTTCAAACTCAGTTGTTGATATAAACCCATCTTTTTCTGAGTATTTAAAAATTGTTTTAGCTTTTTTAAATAATATTGCTGCTACTGCAGAAGTATCCTCTTTATAGAATTTTTCCTTTAACTCCTCAATATTCACTTTATCTAATGAAACTTTTTGAGCTGAAAGTTGTACTGTAAAAAGAAAAATGAATACTAAAAATCTAAAATCCATATTATCCCTTTTTAAGCACTACTTTTTCTGTATTTTTATTTACCATTTCTTTGAAAAACTCTTTCACCGCTTCATAATATTCTGAGCCAATAATGGCTTGATTTATATCAGTAACAAAGGTTAGTTGAATTTGATTATCTGTATTTGATATGTTATATTTAAAACTTGCCAAATTTTCTGGAAGTGCTAATGCTATTGACTGAGGAACTGTTTCAAAGGTGTAACCTTCGGGTATTTTTATACTTATTGTGTATTTATCTTGGTGTGGAAAGACAAAATCTATCGGGTATTGACGTATTTCTTGTTTAAATGGATTTTCGGTTAATGCTAAAAACAGTAAAGGTGAAAAATACATTTTATCGCCAATAATCTCTACTGCATTGGTAGTCAAAAAAGAAAAACTTTCAACTATTGGCTTGGTTAAATCGGAGTTATTCTGAACATCATAATCTGAAATCTCAAGTCCTTGATGTTTTTTCTCTATTCGTTCAACGATACTTTCTTTTGTAATACCGTTATTATTATCTCTATAAATATATCCATTATAATCGAAATATTGGTCTCTCATTTTGCCTGTAACTTCGCCATCCGATTTAATTTCTGCCATTACATTTACTACTTCTTTAGAGTTTGATTTTGGCATTAGGTCAACAGTTGATGAACTTCCATTTTTTCTAATTATTCTTCCAAACCAGTTTAAATCTCTGATAGGTAGAATGTTTGGCAAAGAGAATTTATTTGTAGCATCAAAAAGCACTACTTGACCATTTAATTCTACTCCAGAAATAACATAGTCAAAAGCTGTTCTTGATGGAGAAAATGAAACACCATTTCCTCTTGTGCTTATAAGAATTGGATTGGCCTCAAAACCAACATGACGAAACATTGCTGTTAACATTAGATTGATTTCGGCTGCATTTCCAACTTTGTCTTGATATGCTTTTTTTACTCCAGCATCACAACTATAACCATAAAACTCATTCCAGTTCATTCTTGATTTTACGAAAACAAATATTGCTGCTAGTTTTTCTTCAAGTGAATTTGTTCCTACTAAAACAGCATCTAAATCTTTTTCGAAATAGCCGCTTTTTGAAAGTTCTGGTCCAAAATTATCATTATCATAAATTGTTTTTACGACTGTTTCCCAATCAGTTGAGTAACTTTTATATGCTTCTCCCGGAAATTGAATAGATGTTAATTCATGCTCAACACTTGCTATGTAATTTCTAATATTATTAACAAACGACTCGTCCTTTAGTGCAGGAATATTTGATAGCGTGTAAGTCGTTCTGGTTTCTGAATAATTTATTTGGTCTGATGAATATTCTGTTTGAACTATTCTTCCTCCACCTCTTTGACTACTTCTCAAAACGACACTTTTATTAGCTACTTCTTTTACTACTTTAGGTGATAAATATCCTTTTAGAAGTGGTTTAAACACATAGTATTCAGGAATAAAAGTTTTATATTCACTATAAACTACTGGAATACTGGATTGAAACTCCCAAATATCAAGTGAACCGAAACTTTCTGATTTTAAGCTATATTCAAATTCAATGATTGATCCTTCTTTAACATTTGGTAATGTGATTTTTTTTCTGCCCCAAAATTTATTTGCTTTTTCTGTAAATTCCCCATCACTTTTCAATTTAGTTTTAACCACTTTTCCATCTACTAAATTATAAGTAGCAGCATCAGAAAATGATAGTTTTTCTTCAACATTACCTCCAATATAATATTTAACTGCTTTGTTAGCCCATTCATATCCTTCTTTTTTATAGATTTTAATTTTGGTTTTTACTGTTGTAGTAATTTCAAATCCGTTATTTTGAGAATATTCAATTCGAGCTTCCCCAACGTTAAATAAAATAGCCGCAACAGCTGATGTATCGGATGGAAATGCTTTTTGATTTAATTCTTCAACGGTTACTTTGCCCAATTCATATTTTTGGGAAAAAAGATTTAGTGAGAAGAATAACGCTAGAACAATTAATTTTTTCATGGTAATTAGGATTTTGTAATGACTATTTTTGAGTTATCGTTTTTGGCAATGGTTTCTCTAAATTTTCGATAACTCTCGTATTTCAAATTTTCAAATAAACCGGTTTTAATAATTAACTTTCGTTTACAGATTATTTTTTTAGAATCTATACTAATAAATTCTATTTTGTAATATCCAAATTCTGTGTTAAGCTCTATTCCGTTTGGTTTAGCTTCTACAACAAATCCATCGGGAATAGTGACTTCAATTTCGTCTTCATCTGTATAACTCCTTTGGATTTCAAAAGGAAACTCACGATTTTTATATTTTTTTGGAACAAAAGAACTTTGATCAAAAGCATTTAGTGCAAACATTAGTTTCCCATTAGAATTTTGAGCATAACCTTCGGCTTCTAATTCAATTTCTTCAACAAATTCAATTTTATTTTTATCGTTGTTAAAATTAATTTTCTTTAGTGACAAATTATTAATGTTATCAAATTCTTCTTTATATCTTTTTATTTGGTCTTCTCTGCTTAGTCGTTCTTTTCCATATTCCCAGTCATATTGAAGTCCTTTGGAAGTGATTTTTATTTTTCCAGATAAATTTCCGTTTTCACTTATTTGATAAGAACCTTTATACGTTTTTAAATTATCAACTTCCGAAAATGTTTTCGTTTTAACAATTTCTCCACCATCTGGTTTTATAATCAACACGTCTCTATCATCAGTAAAATCGCCTTGAAATCCAAAAGGTTGAATTTGACTAGTACATTCTAACCAAATCAATTTATCATCGACTGGAATTGATAAAATTACATGATTCCCTTGAATGGAGGTTATGTCTTTATCGATATTACTTTTTTCATTTCCCGCCCAAACAACCGAATAGTATGATAAAACACCTAATGATTTTAGCAAACTTCTAGTGTAATTCGTTAACGCTTTACAATCACCATATCCTAATTTATCTACATCTTTAGCTAACATGGGTTTCCAACCTCCAATTCCTACTTGAACACTTACATATCTGGTTTTTTCTTGAACATATTCATATACAATTTTTGCTATTTCTTGAGGATTTTTTTCATTACCAACTAACTGTTTAATTTTTAATTGAGTAGTTTCAGGAATTTCCTCCGTATCTGCAAGGAGAGATTGATAATACCATTTTCCAAAATCATTCCAATTAACGGCTTTTCCAGAAACACTTTCAAGCTGAAAGTTCTCTAAACCAAAATAAACTATCGGAAAAACAATTTTAAAACTTGGAGTTAAGTCTTCTCTTTTCCTAGCTTTTATATTTTTCACAATATAACTAACGGAATTATTTGTTGCCGTTTTTTGTATTTGATATTCCTTTGAAAAATTGACTTCTTTGATTTTTAGATTTAATTCTGGTTTATAATTTATTGATAAAGATGTTTTTTCAGTACTGACTAAAAATCCATCAACAGGACTCCAAGAAGGAATAAAAGCAGTATTTGAAGTTTCTATTTCGGTTTCAAAAACCATCGTAAAAGGATATATTGTAGGCGTATAATCAAGATATAAAGCACGATTGTCATTAAAAATTGACACGCCATCTGCAACACTTACATCTCTAAAATCTTTTCTTTTAAAAGTTTTAATTTCTTTACAATGAGAATCATAGGCCGTTGCTTCAATTTTTGAAATCTTTCTATTCTTATCATAATTCTCAGACAAGTCTAAACTCTGCAAACCCAATTCATTAAGAACAGTCGTAATGACTTTTGATTTTAAAACCATAGAATTTTGGGCAGGAATTGAAATTGACAAATCACTTAATCGAATGACCGCATTAGCATTTTGTTTCAAACTATCAGGAATAGTTAAAAATGTATATTCAATTTTTTGTCCAAAAACAGATGTAGAAAATACCAAAAAAAAGAACAACAATAGATTTAGTTTCATAAGACTAAGTTTTTTCAAATATAAAAAAATATCCTATTCTTTATAATCTTATTCTCTATTTTTACTATCAATAATTATAGTAACTGGACCATCGTTTAGAAGTGCTACTTTCATGTCGGCGCCAAATTGACCGGTTTGGATTTTCTTACCTAATTCAGTTTCCATTTTAGAAATGAATTTTTCGTATAAAGGAATGGCAATTTCGGGTTTTGCAGCTTTGATATACGACGGACGATTACCTTTTTTTGTCAACGCATGAAGTGTAAATTGACTAACGATAATCATCTCGCCATCAATCTCTTTTAGTGATAAATTCATCACCTGATTTTCATCGCCAAAAATTCTGAGATTTACTACTTTGGAAGTTAACCAATCAATTTCTTCTTGATTATCTGCTTCTTCAATTCCGAGTAAAACCAATAATCCGCTGTTGATTTCGGCAACGATGTTGTTATTAATTGTTACTGATGAATGAGTTACTCTTTGGATGACGGCTTTCATACATTTTTTATTCTTTTAACCCTGATAGGGTTTGTTTAGGCAAAACTATTTCCTCGTTTCATCACTTATAATTCTATCATCGTTATAAACATCTTGTCGATAATGTTCGTCGTCGCCTTCGAGGATTTTTAGGTAACTATTGTATCGAGACCATGCTATTTTATTGTTTTCTAAGGCGTCTTTCACGGCACAATGTGGTTCTTCTTTGTGAAGACAATTATTGAATTTACATTGATCTTTCAGCTTAAAAAACTCTGGAAAATAACCACTGATTTCTGCTGGTTGCATATCTACAATTCCAAAACCTTTTATTCCAGGTGTGTCAATTATTTTTGCATCAAAGGACAAATCATACATCTCGGCAAATGTTGTAGTGTGTTGACCTTGCTTACTTTGTTCCGAAATATTTTTTGTTTTTAAATCCAAATTAGGTTCTAAAGCATTAACTAAAGTTGATTTTCCAACACCTGAATGACCTGAAAACATACTCACTTTTTGTGTCATCATTTCTTTCAGTTGGTCTAATCCTTTTTTCTCGGTGGAAGAAATTTTGAGACATTTATAGCCAATTTGAGAATAGGTATATTGAAGGTATAATTGTTCGTCAACCATTGCTTCATCATAGGTATCTATTTTATTAAAAATCAAAACGGCTTCTATCCCATATGCTTCGGCAGTAACTAGAAATCTATCGATAAAACTGGTTGTTGTTGGCGGATTATTTATAGTAATCAAGAGAAAAACCATATCAATATTTGACGCAATAATGTGCGTTTGCTTAGAAAGATTTACTGACTTTCGAACGATATAATTTTTTCTTTCTTGGATGTTATTAATTTGTCCAATAACCTCATCTGTTGTAGTATCTAATTCAAAATCTACGATGTCACCAACTGCAATTGGGTTGGTGCTTTTAATTCCTTTCATGCGGAATTTACCTTTAATACGACATTCAAAAAACTGATTGTCATTGGTTTTTACCGTATAAAAAGTTCCTGTAGATTTATAAACTAGTCCTGTCATTCTTTAGTTATGAGTTGTGAATTATGAATTGTGAACTTCACAAAGGTAAAAAATTGTATTTGGTTATTGTTTAAAGTTTTGGCAAATAAAAAAAGGTTGTGAAAATTTCACAACCTTTTAATTTATAAATCTAAACTTGAATTAGTATTTGTAAGCAACACCAGTTTTGATTGCTTGTGAACCTCCAAGTGCGTTAGAGTTTGCTCCAACTGTAGTTTTATCAGCTACTTGTAAAACAAAAGGACATCCTAATTTTGCTGCATCCATTTTTAATTTTTTAGCTGCTTTTTTATCTCCAGTATTTCCTGTTTGGAAGTTGATCATTCCTGTTTTTCCACGAACTTCACCAACTTTTTTCAAACCAGCGATATATGATTTATCTTCAAGGATTACTACTTTTTCCCAGTCGTCTTCACCATTGATAACGATTTTTTCAGTTACTTCTTCTACTCTTTTTGTTTTACCATATACAATTTTTTCAACTGCATATTTTCCAATTGTGTTCTCTGCATCTTCACCATCATACTTGAAAACAACCGTGTACTCGTCAAGTCTAATAACTTTTCCTTCTACTGTTTCTCCACTGTGTTTTGTGATTACATCAACTTGAGCATTTGCTATTCCAAAGCCAAACACTAAGGCAAGAACTAAAATAATTTTTTTCATTTGGTTTATAATTTTTGTGTTAATACTATTATGACGCAATGATACAAAAAATAATGTAAATAATTAATACGTAAAATGACGTATTTATTTTAGATTAAAAATTTTCTCTTGGTGCGTAATACTCTCTTGGTGAATGGCTTTGAAAAACTGAATAATAAAATCTTCACTCAATCCTTTTTGGCTTCCGTCATTGACCATTTTCTCTAAAATTTCGTTCCATCGTTTATTCTGTAAAACGGCAACGTTCTTTTCCTTTTTCAAGGCACCAATATCTTCTGCAACTTTCATTCGTTTGCCAATTACGTCTAATAATTTAGCGTCATATTCGTCTATTTTTTCACGTAACTTAGCTAAACGCTGTTGGTATTCATCGGCATCATCGGTTTCTTTTCTGATGGTTAAATCGAAAATTATTTCTTTCAAACGAGTTGGTGTAACTTGTTGCGCAGCATCACTCCAAGCATTGTCTGGATCGATATGCGTTTCAATTATCATTCCGTCGTAATTCAAATCTAAAGCTTCTTGCGTTACTTGAAAAATCATATCTCGATTTCCAGTAATATGTGATGGATCAATTATGATAGGCAAATCTGGAAATTTATGCTGAAAATCAATAGCAATTTGCCACTCTGGATTGTTTCTATATTTCGTTTTTTCATACGTCGAAAATCCTCTGTGAATGATTCCAAGTTTCTTGATATTAGCATTATATAAACGTTCAACACCGCCAATCCACAAAGCCAAATCTGGATTTACAGGATTTTTTACCAATACAATTTTATCCGTATTTTGCAAAGCATCGGCAATTTCTTGCACCGCAAACGGATTTACAGTTGTTCGTGCGCCAATCCATAAAACATCAATATCGTGTTCTAAAGCTAATTTTACGTGAGCAGCAGTTGCTACTTCGGTTGCCATTAACAAACCTGTTTCGGCTTTTGCTTTTTGCAACCATTTTAAACCAATTGCTCCAACGCCTTCAAATCCACCTGGACGCGTTCTTGGCTTCCAAATTCCAGCTCTATAAACCGACACTTTTGAATCTTTCAATTCGTGCGCAATTTTCAAAACTTGTTCTTCTGTTTCTGCACTACAAGGTCCAGCGATTACTAGCGGATGCGGCAAATTAAAATTATTTAACCACGTTCTCATTTCATTGTTGTTTTCCATTTTTTTTTTAATTTGAGAGAAAAGAACCAAGAAGCAAGAGAAGATTAAACTTTAAAATCTTGTCTTGCTTCTTGTGTCTTTTTTCTATTTTAATATCTCTTTAATTCTATTTGTGTTTTGCATTTCGTTAAAAACTTCTTCGTAGTTATCTTCTTCTAATAAATTTTTAAAATTTGATAAATTCTGAATGTATTCTTCTAACGATTTTACAACTTGCTTTTTATTCTGTTTAAAAATTGGTGTCCACATAGCTGGTGAACTTTTGGCTAAACGAACCGTACTTTCAAATCCCGAACCTGCCATGTCAAAAATATCTTGTTCGTCTTTTTCTTTTTCAATAACCGTTTTCCCTAACATAAACGAACTTATGTGCGATAAATGTGAAACATAAGCAATGTGTTTATCATGCGATTTTGGATCCATATATCGAATTCGCATTCCGAGTTTTTTGAACAAATCCATTGCCGTTTCTTGTAATTTGAAAGTTGTTTTTTCAACTTCGCAAATGATGTTAGTTTTACCTTCAAACAATCCTTTTATTGCTGCTTTTGGTCCAGAAAATTCGGTACCTGCAATTGGATGACAAGCCATGAAATTTCTCCTTTTTGGATGGTTTTCAATCGCTTCACAAATTGGATTTTTGGTTGAACCAACATCAAAAACTAAAGTTTGTTCACCAATTTTATCTAAAATATTTGGCAAAATTACTAAAGCAACATCAACTGGAACAGCAACAATTACTAAATCCGCATTGATTAATTCATTTTCTGTGGCGATTTGGTCAATAATTCCGAAATGTAACGCTTCTTCAAGATGCTTTTCGTTGGCGTCAATTCCGAAAATGGTTGCCTCATCATAAATTGATTTTATGTCTAATGCCATCGAACCGCCGATTAATCCTGTACCTATTATAAATACTTTCATAACTTAAATCTTTTTATTGCTTCCAAAATATTTTCTTCTTTCACACATAATGAAAAACGAATGTAACCTTCGCCATTGCTTCCAAAAATAGTTCCTGGTGTTAAAAAAATATGCTTTTCATATAACAAATTATCAATGAATTCTTCCGATTGAATTCCCTTTGGTAATTTTGCCCAAACGAACATTCCAACAGCGTTTTTATCGAAGGTACAGTTCATTTTTTCTGCCAATTCAAAGATTAAATTTCTTCTTTTGGTGTAAATTTCATTCTGACTTTCAAACCAATCTTTCCCTAATTTTAAAGCGGCAATTGCTCCTTTTTGAATTCCGTAAAACATTCCAGAGTCCATGTTGCTTTTTACTTTTAGAATGGCATCAATTAAAGTTGCATTTCCCAAAACCATTCCGACACGCCAACCTGCCATATTGAACGTTTTACTTAATGAATTCAATTCTAAAGCAATTTCTTTAGAACCATTAATTTGAAAAATGGACAACGGATTTTCGTTTAAAACAAAACTATACGGATTGTCATTGACAATTAAAA
>DAOLYL010000069.1:0-11096 GCA_035425765.1 Flavobacterium sp.
TCACGAAATTCTAGCGCCAACCGACATGAACTTAAACGTCATGGAAGTTATTCGAATGTATGAATTAGCCGAAGAAGGAACCGTTGGTGTTTGTGGCGGAATGGCAATGTGCGCTTCGTGTCAATGCTACGTTTTAAACGATGTAATTTCATTAGAACGCAATCCCGATGAAGAAGCAATGCTTTGGGAAGCGTATCATGTAAAGGACAATTCACGTCTAGGTTGTCAAATTCCAATTACAGAAGAAATTGACGGATTAGAACTTGAAATTGCGCCAGAACAATAATTTACAATCCCAAAACCACTTTTGCTTTCGGCAAAATACGTTCCACAAATCTAGAATAAGCCAAGTCTGATGGATGCAAACCATCATTAGCAACCAAAATAGGTTGAGCCAATCCTTGTCTAGTAATGTCAGTAATATTCACAAAAGTGATGTTGTTTTCATTACAATAATTTTCTGCAAAAGCGTTGTATATATCAATTTGAGTTGAAATGGTGGTGTTTCCATTTCCAAAAGGCGTGTAAGCATAATCTGGAATGGAAACTACAATAACGTTATTCCTGTTGCCTTTTGCTTTTTCAATAGCAATAGTTACCAACTCTGGAAATTCTTGTTCGTACAAACTAAACGGTTTGTTTTGATATTGATTGTTTACGCCAATTAGCAACGTAACTAAATCATAATTGTTGTCAGGATTTTGAGTAGCAATTGCATTTTTTAAATTAGTTGTTGTCCAACCCGTTTGAGCTATGATATCAGTCAAAATGTTATCTGAAACAGTCATGCTTTGTTTCAGTTTTGTTTTTAACTGAATAGGAAATCGACAAGTTTCGCAAACGCTTTGTCCAATAGTATAACTGTCGCCAAGTGCTAAATATTTGTAGGTTTTAGAAATGATGGCTGGAGTTTCAACTTCAATACTATCATTTTCAGAACATCCAGTCAAAAATAGCAGGAAACAGACAATAAGTAGATTTAAAATATTTTTCATAATTATTTATACGAAATTAACTCTTGCGGAGTTTCAATATATTCTCGGGTAACTTGTAAAATACCATCTTGATTGGTTTCTATCTGCCATTTTACCAACGAAATTTTACCGTTTTCAATTTCAATTCCTGTAATATTTCTTGGATGAACACAACTTCCATCGTTAAAAAAGTTGATCAAATTCTCTTTCGGTTTTGGAAAATGAGGTCGATGCGTATGTCCAACAATTGTGATTAAATTTCCATTATCGGCAATCCATTTCTTTATTCGTCGTTCTACTTTTATACGTTCCGAATAATTTTTGGCTGGACTTGTTGGATCTTTAATTCCCCAAACTTGTAGTGGTTTCCATAAAATCCTAACAAAAAAACGATTGAATTTCCAACCCACATAATTCATAAAATCAGCTTGATGACCATGTGTTAAAAATAACTCTTGATTGGTTTCTGAGTTGACTAAAACTATACCTTCATTAAATTGTAAATCAGGCATTAACGGCATGTTTTTATCGTGATTGGTATCAAAATATTCCGCAAAATACTTTTTTACAATGTTTGGATTTCGATAAACCATGTCATGATTGCCATAAATCATGTGTAGTTTATTTTGCAAATAAAATTTTCTCAACAACAAAAAAACATTTTTATTGGCGTCTAAAACATCTTTAAAAAATAAATTTTCCCACAATTCATCACCATCGCCAAGTTCAATATACTGAAAAGCATTTTTATAATAATGACTTAAAGCGTGCATGTAAATATTGCGATTATTAGCAAATTCATCGGCAAAACTTCCGTCACCACGATGACAATCGCTAAAAAGAATAAACTTATCCGAATTGGTAAACGGAATTCGTTTGGCTTGTTGATAAGCGCGAGTAAGTCTGGTTTGTGATGACATAAAAATGGTTTACATCATAAAGATAAAGAAAATTATACTATTTCAAGTTTTTCCTTCATTTGCTCTTCAATGGCATCCCAAAGTCCAATTCGTTTCTCCAAAGCCGTGATGGAAACTTCTTCAACATCACGCCATTTTTGAGCGTCATTGCCACAAAGTTCCGTAATCATTTGCATCGCCATTGGACCATGTTCGTCAGCATCAAGCTCGATATGTCTTTCAAAATAATAAATCAGTTTTGACAAATCGGTTTCAGGGAAATTTTGCTGAAAACTATTTAAAATTTCAGTAAACATATTCGGAATTAAATCTTCTCTGCCAAAGGTAAAAGCAGCCGCAATTTTATGTGCTTTTCCTTCTTCAATCACACGGAAAGTAAAATCAAGAAATGCTTTGATGTTCTGGTGCAAATTACTTTGCTTTATCGCAATAAAAACATTTTTGGTGTCAATTACATTTTGCAAAAAAGCATTCAGTTCAATAGTGTTTGCGCCACAATCTTGCATAGCATCAACATACATTTCAAAATGACTTAAACGTTTTCCGTCCAAAGTCAAATCGCTTTCTTCTGCTAGAACAATCTCGTTAATCAAATACCTCGTTTCTGGATTAGCCGAAGCAAACCATGGCGTTGTGGTACAAGTCAATTGGCGCTGCAACGCTTTCAACAGCGACATAAAATCCCAAACGGCATAGACATGACTTTCCAAAAACTGGTGCAAATCGTCTATCGTTTTTACTTTTTCATATAACGGATGTTGTAATAACTGTTGTTTCTGTGGCTGGATTTTGGTGTTGATTTCAAAAATTGTCATAGCTTTTTTTTAATATATACGAAGTACTATTTGTTTTAGATTATACTTCTCTACAAATGTAAAAATGCTTCCCGAAACTGAGAAGTATTTTATATCAATTTTAATAATAGTTTAATTTAAAAAACGGTCCAATTCATTCATGTCATAACAAAGCCGAATGTTTTCGGCGGCGAATCGCTCCTGATTGTTGTCATTCACAAATCCGATAGCATCAAAACCACCGGCTTTTGCTGCTTGAATACCGCTGATGCTGTCTTCAACTACGAGGCATTCATGTGGTTCAAATCCCATATTTTTGGCTGCATATAAAAAAAGTTCGGGATTGGGTTTCCAACTTCCGATTTCATAGGCGCTGAATATTTTTCCTTCGAAATAATCGATAAGATTTGTAACGGTGAGATTTAATTTGGTTTTTTCCAACGGACCGTTTGAAGCGACACAAAAAGGAATGTCAATCCGTTTCAAAACATTGTGAATTCCTTTGATTGGCTGTAATTCAGTGGCAAAAGCTTCAAAGGTTTTTGTCCTGAATTGTTGTTCAAAATTTTCGGGTAATTTTTGACCAAATAAACTTTCGATATAATCAAAGCAATATTTTAACGACTTACCTGAAAAGTGTTTTAAAGCATATTCATCGCTAATGGATACGCCTAAGTCACTTGCCATTGCTACCAATGTTGTATTGGAAATGTATTCACTATCGACTAAAACGCCGTCGCAGTCAAAAATGATGCATTTGTATTTCATTTGAATCTGGTTTAAATAAAAATGCTTCCCGAAAGAAGCATTTTGTTTGTTTTTTATTTGAAAGCAGGAATTCCAGTAATATCAGCACCAGTAATCAACAAGTGAATATCGTGCGTACCTTCATAAGTAATAACGCTTTCCAAGTTCATACTGTGACGCATGATAGAATATTCGCCAGTAATTCCCATTCCGCCAAGCATTTGTCGTGCTTCGCGAGCAATGTGTATTGCCATATCAACGTTGTTTCTTTTCGCCATGGAAATCTGTGCAGTTGTAGCTTTTCCTTCGTTTCTAAGAACACCTAATCGCCAAGTTAACAATTGTGCTTTAGTAATTTCAGTAATCATTTCGGCTAATTTCTTTTGTTGCAATTGAAATCCACCAATTGGTTTCCCAAACTGAACACGTTCTTTAGAATATCTCAAAGCCGTGTCATAACAATCCATCGCAGCACCAATTGCACCCCAAGCAATACCATAACGAGCCGAATCTAAACACATCATTGGCGCACCAAGTCCAGATTTTCCTGGCATTAGGTTTTCTTTTGGAACTTTTACGTTATCAAAAATCAATTCACCCGTTGCAGAAGCACGAAGTGACCATTTGTTGTGAGTTTCTGGCGTTGTAAATCCTTCCATGCCGCGTTCTACAATCAATCCGTGAATTCTTCCTGACTCATCTTTTGCCCAAACCACTGCAACATCTGCAAATGGAGCATTTGAAATCCACATTTTGGCACCATTCAATAAATAATGATCGCCCATATCTTTGAAATTAGTAACCAAATCTGACGGATTTGAACCATAATCTGGTTCTGTCAATCCAAAACAACCCATGAATTCTCCAGTGGCTAATTTTGGTAAATATTTTTTACGTTGTTCTTCCGTTCCAAATTTCCAAATTGGATACATCACCAAAGAAGACTGAACTGACGATGTAGAACGAACACCAGAATCACCTCTTTCAATTTCTTGCATAATCAATCCATACGAAATTTGGTCTAAACCTGCGCCGCCATATTCTTCTGGAATATACGGTCCAAATCCACCAATTTCGCCCAAACCTTTTATAATTTGCTTCGGAAATTCAGCACGTTGTGCATAGTCTTCAATAATTGGCGAAACTTCACGTTTTACCCATGCACGAGCAGAATCGCGCACTAATTTATGTTCGTCTGTTAGCAAATCGTCTAACAAGTAATAATCTGGAGCTTGAAATAAATCTGGTTTCATTTTGTGTCAATTTTGTAATTTACGAAAACGTTTGCAAAGGTAATAAAACATATTCGAGTTTCACTTTAACAATTGTTATTTTTTGGAGCTATTTCCAGCTGTCCGCTATATCTTTTTCTTTGAAAAAAAGAAAAAGGATGCCGCTTCCATCTGGGCTAGAACTTGGTATTAAATTATCGCTCTAGTTTTTTGAATAACTCACTTTTTGCAGTTAAAAACTCCATAGTTTCAAGCGTGTCTTCACGTTCCATAACTGCTTTATAGTTTGGATCGCTTTCACAAAACGCCATGAATAAATCAAGCTCATCTCGTTTTATGCCTAACTTTTTATATATAAAATCAACGGTATTTATTTTAGAAAAAGAATATTCTTTAAAGCTGATAAAGCGTGATGTTTTGATACTGTCTTTATTTTTCTTTGACTTGAATATTTTCTTAAAAAGCCCAACAAAATCAACACCATAAGGCATTTCGCCTGTATAAACGCCTAGAACTTTTGGTCCGTTTTCAAACTTAGCAATTTTAGACATTCTTATCTCTTCGGGCGAAACTTTAACGCTAATTTTTTCTACTCTGTTCACCGTAACTTCATCAAGTTCAATGGGTTTTTTACTCAAATTGATAATCAGCTTTTCAAGTTTAAAATCATCTTTTGTAAGCGTGATTTTGATGTCGTAATATTCTTTTGATAAAACAAAAAGCACATCGTTAACTTTAGCTTCAATACTAAAGTTACCTTGAGTATCTGTTGTGCTGCTTTTTTTAGAATTGAGGTTTACAATGTCAATTTTTTCTAAAGGCATTTCGTTGAAAAGAACTTTGCCATGAATTGGTTTCTCGGTTTGAGAAAAACAGTTCAAAAAAGTGAAAAGTAAAAAGGATAAAAGTAATTTTTGCTTCAAGAGAAATCGGGTTTAGTTTTCAGTTCTAAAAGTATCCGATTTAAGTGATGCTAAATGATAAAGGATTGTTAATTGTGATTTTTTTAATGATTTGACGATTACATTTTTAAGTAAAAATCCTTCGTCAAATTGATATAATCATCGGTATATTCGTGTCGGTTGATTTCAATCACCAATTCATCAGCCGTCAAAACGGAAAGTTCATAACGTTTAAAAGCCAGTAAACTTCTAACGATTGGTGTTGTATGCGAACCTTTTACGCGAGTAACTTTCACCGGAAATAATTCCACTTCGGCACACAAATCAATAAAACGTTCTTCTTCTTTAAAAGGAATAATTACCGCAAAAATTCCATTCTCCGACAAAAGTAAATTGGTAGCTTCAATTAATTCTTCAAAAGGCATCGCGTCTTGAAAACGTGCTAAATCTCTTTGAGAATTATCGGTTTTATAATCTTCTGAATAGAACGGAGGATTGGAAATAATGATGTCATATTCATCTTCGGGTTCATCGATGAATTCGTCCAAGCCAGCATGAAAGCAAAATAATCTATCTGACCAAGGTGAAGCTTCAAAGTTTTCTACGCATTGCTCATAAGCATCTTCGTCAATTTCAAGTGCGTCGATTTGCTCGGCATGACTTCTTTGTGCTAACATCAAAGACAAAATCCCAGTTCCGGCACCAATATCCAAAACCGAAAACGGATTGTTGTCAATTGGACACCAAGCACCAAGTAAAACAGCATCAGTGCCAATTTTCATAGCACATTTATCTTGTTGAACGGAAAATTGTTTGAAATTGAATGTTGACATTTTTTTGAAAAGGATAAAATCTAAGTAGTCTAAAAATCCAACAATCTAAAAATCTAATTAAAGATACATTTCCACCAAACCTTCTGGCAAATCCATAATGACTTTCTTGTTTTCTCTGTCAATTTTAACTAAAAATTGATCAATCATCGGAACAAGAATTTCAACATTGCCATTGATAACTTCAAATAAAGGTTGTGCAGAAGAATCGTTTATAGATACAATTTTTCCGAAAATGCCTAAACGTTTGTCTTCAATTTCAAAACCTATAACTTCGTGAAAATAAAATTTATTGCCTTCAAGTTTTGGCAACATCGATACAGGAAGATAGATTTCATGGTTTAAAATTGCATCAGCTTCTGCTTCGTTATCTACATCTTCAAATTTCACTCTAAGAAAATCATTTTTGTGAAAGGAAGAATTTTCAATAAAAAATGGAACCAGATTTTTGTTGTATTCAACAAAAACTGATTCCATATTTTCATATAATTCGGGTTCGTCAGTATCTAAATAGATAAGAACTTCGCCCTTGAAACTAAACTTTTTAGCGATTTTGCCAAGATAGAAACAATCTTCTTTACGCATTATCGCAAATTATTAAGCTTCTGTTTCTTCGCTAGCTTCTTCAGTAGCTGGAGTTTCTTCTACAGTAACTTCAGCAACTGTTTCTTCAACAGCTACTTCAGCAACAACTTCAGGAGTTTCTTCAGCAACAGTTTCTTCAACTGCAACTTCTTCCACAACTTCTTCTACTTTTGCAGCTTCAACAGCGGCAGCAGCACGTTTGTCATTTGCAACTTTTTCGGCTTTTAAAGCTTTTGCTTTTTCAGCTTGTTGTGCTTTTGATAAACCTTCTTTTTTAGCAGTTACTTTTCCTGATTTTTCTTCTAACCAAGCAGCTAATTTTGCATCAGCTTGTTCTTGTGTTAAAGCACCTTTACGAACTCCACCATCAAGGTGATGTTTCAATAAAGCACCTTTGTATGAAAGGATAGCTTTAGCAGTATCAGTTGGTTGAGCACCATTGTGTAACCATTGAACCGCTTGGTCAATGTTCAAATCAATAGTTGCAGGATTTGTGTTTGGATTGTAAGTTCCTAATTTTTCAAGGTATCTACCATCTCTTTTTGAGCGAGCATCAGCTGCTACGATCCAGTAAAAAGGTTTTTGTTTTTTACCGTGTCTTTGTAATCTAATTTTTACTGACATAATCTTTTGATTAATTTGAGGTTCTCGACCTCGATTATTTTAAGGGTGCAAAGATAGTTTTTTTTAATTAACATCCAATTAGATTTTATTTTTTTATTAGTCCTGTCTTAGCTTGACGTAATTTTTAACATTTATTTTTTCTAAATATATTAGCATTTATACATTAAAAAGTTATTTTTGTGGAGAAATACATAGAAAAATGAAAAAATTATTGTCCCTATTTATCATTTTAATTGCGTTTTCTTCATGTGAAGAGAATGTGAAATTTAGCGATCCAGGTTTTCAAGCATTGCAAAATGATGTTTTTTGGAGAGCTAATGATGCCAGAGCTTATTTAAATGATGGCAAACTAACCATTGAAGCATATACTGAATATGAAACTCTTACACTTGGAACAAGTAATACTAATTTGACTAAATTTTCGCTAGGAACTATTAATCCTAATAATTTTGCGACTTATTCTTCTAGTTTAGATGGATTTGAATTAGAATATGCTACTATACCTTCGCCTGGACCAGTTTCTGCTATAACTTTAGTTTCTGGAGGAACAGGTTATGAAAATGCTTCTTCTGTAGCAACAACTGGTGGAAGTGGAAGTGGATTGAGTGTTAATCTAACTACAAATGCTTCGGGAGTTGTAACAAATATTGCTCTTTCTTCAAGAGGAAATGCTTATATGGCTGGAGATATTATAACTGTAACTGGAGGAAATTTAAATTGTAAATTTAGAATATTGAATGTTCAAAACAGCAATGGAGAAATTGAAATTACAAAGTTTGATAATGTAAAAATGACTGTTTCTGGAAAATTCAAATTTAATGCAGTAAATACAAACAGTAATCCTCTTGGAGGAGAAATTATGAATTATCAACAAGGAGAATTTTATAACGTTCCTATTTATCCTTCATTGTAAATACTTCTTATACAATATAATAGAAAGCCATCGTTTTTGATGGCTTTTTTGTTTTTTAAAATTAATATAATGAAAATAATCAACGAGTTACGATTTTTTAGCATACCTTTGAGAAAATTTTTAAAAATTTAATATGAATATTTTTGTTGGAAGTCTTCCTTGGAGTATCGAGGAAGCAGATTTAAGAGAGTCTTTTGAGGCTTATGGAGCAGTTGATACTGTTAAAGTTGTAACTGATAAATTTACTGGAAGAAGTAAAGGATTTGGTTTTGTTGAAATGCCTAACGATGAAGAAGCATTGAAAGCAATTGAAGAATTAAATGGTGCAACTGTTGACGGTCGTACAATTGTGGTAAACAAATCTGAACCAAAACCAGAAGGAGAAAGAAGATCTTTCAACAACAACCGTTCAGGCGGAAGTGGTTACAATGGTGGTGGAAACTCTCGTGGTGGTGGAAGCTACAACGGCGGAGGAAACAGCAACAGAGGAAGATACTAAATAATAGCATCATAGAATAAATGAAAACCATCCTTAATTAAGGATGGTTTTTTTGTTTTTTGTTGATAACTAAAATTGAAAATCTCTTCCTTAAAATGTATTTTTGAAAATGTAATAACCAATTAGTTTTTTGGCTAATTACTAGTTACTTATCACTAATTACCACCAAATGTATTTAATCTTTGATACCGAAACCACTGGTTTGCCAAGAAAATGGTCAGCTCCAATTACTGATACTGATAACTGGCCAAGATGCATCCAAATAGCATGGCAGTTGCACGACTCCATGGGAAATCTAATCGAGCATCAAGATTATTTAGTAAATCCAGACGGATTTAATATTCCTTATGATGCAGAAAGAATTCACGGAATTTCAACAGAGTTAGCACAACAAAATGGAGTTCCGTTAGTAGAAGTTTTAGAAAAATTCAATGCAGCACTTTCAAAAGCTAAATTTATTGTTGGACAAAACGTAGGTTTTGATGTCAACATTATGGGTTGCGAATTTTATCGAATGGGAATCGATTCGCCAATGGCGGCAATGCCAGTTTTAGATACTTGTACAGAAGTTACCGCATCAATTTTAAAACTTCCAGGAGGAAAAGGAGGAAGATTTAAATTACCAACACTAACAGAATTACATCAATATCTCTTTAACAAGCCATTTGACGAAGCTCACAATGCAACTGCTGACGTTGAAGCAACCACAAGATGTTTTTTAGAGTTAATAAGAAGAGAAGTATTTACAAAAGAAGAACTGGATGTTCCTGCTGATTATTTTAGAGAATTTAATCAGCAAAATCCAAAAGAAATTCCGCTGATTGGATTAAAACATATTAATCTAAAAGCAGCTTCGGATGAAATTAGAAAACAATTTCAACCCAAAGAAACACCAGTAATTTCTAAAGAAGAAGCCAAACAAAATCAACAAGTTCTAGTAGATGTTGATTTTGTTCATTTGCATAATCATACGCAGTTTTCTGTACTACAATCTACCATTAGTGTCAAAGATTTAGTAAAAGCTGCCGTTCAAAACAAAATGCCTGCCGTAGCCATTACTGACATTGGAAACATGATGGGTGCTTTTCATTTTGTTAGAGATATTTTATACCACAATAAATCAGCAGAAGCCAAAAACAAAGCTGCCATCGAAGCTGGTGAAACACCAACCGAAACCATTATAAAACCTATTGTTGGTTGCGAGTTTTTCGTTTGTGATAATCACAAAGATAAGTCTAGAAAAGACAACGGATATCAAATTGTTTTGCTGGCAAAAAATAAAAAAGGATATCATAATCTAGCAAAAATGTCTTCAATTGCATTTACAGAAGGATTTTATTATGTGCCACGAATTGACAAACAGGTTATTCAACAATACAAAGAAGATATTATTGTATTGTCAGGTAGTTTATATGGAGAAATTTCAAGTAAACTTTTAAATATTGGTGAAAATCAAGCAGAGGAATCGCTACTTTGGTGGAAAGAAAATTTTGAAGACGATTTTTACATCGAATTGATGAGACATAATCAAGAAGATGAAAATAGAGTCAATAATTCGCTTATCGATTTAGCCAAAAAACATAACGTAAAAACAGTGGCTACCAATAATGTTTTCTATGTCAACAAAGAAGATGCAAACGCACACGATATTCTTCTTTGTGTTCGTGACGGTGAAAAACAATCTACACCAATAGGAAGAGGAAGAGGTTATCGATATGGCTTGCCAAATCAAGAATATTATTTCAAATCTGGAGAAGAAATGAAACAATTATTCCATGATTTTCCTGAAGCTATTTCTAATGTTGGTGAAATTGTAGCTAAAATTGAAATTTTTGATTTGGCTCGAGAAGTTTTACTACCCAAATTTGACATTCCAACCGAATTTCTTGTCGAAGAAGATAAAGCCGATGGCGGAAAACGAGGCGAGAATAAATTTTTAAATTATTTAACCTATAAAGGTGCTGAAAGAAGATATGCCGAAATTACTCCAGAAATACGAGAGCGAATCGATTTTGAGCTAAAAACTATTGAAAACTCAGGTTATCCAGGTTATTTTTTGATTGTACAAGATTTCAT
>DAOLYL010000070.1:0-10971 GCA_035425765.1 Flavobacterium sp.
TTTTACGGAGCAAAAATTGGTATTCTTGGACTTAATGGTTCTGGAAAATCATCTTTATTAAAAATTATTGCTGGAGTTGATAAAAACTATCAAGGTGATGTTGTTTTTCAGCCAGGTTACACTGTGGGTTATTTAGAACAAGAACCAATTTTAGACGATACAAAAACGGTTATTGAAATTGTAAAAGAAGGTGTTGCCGAAACGGTTGCTATTCTTGAAGAGTTTAACAAAATCAACGATATGTTTGGTTTACCAGAAGTTTATGAAGATGCAGATAAAATGCAAAAACTCATGGACCGACAAGCTGATTTACAAGATAAAATCGATGCTTCAGGCGCATGGGAATTAGATACAAAACTAGAAATTGCAATGGATGCTTTGCGTACTCCAGAAGGTGATACACCAATTAAGCATTTATCTGGTGGAGAACGTCGTCGTGTAGCTTTATGCCGATTATTATTGCAACAACCAGACGTTTTATTACTAGATGAGCCAACCAATCACTTGGATGCCGAGTCTGTACTTTGGTTAGAACAACATTTAGCTCAATATGCTGGAACTGTAATTGCAGTAACACACGACAGATATTTCCTTGACAATGTTGCCGGTTGGATTCTTGAACTTGATAGAGGTGAAGGTATTCCATGGAAAGGAAATTATTCATCTTGGTTAGATCAAAAGTCAAAGCGTATGGAACAAGAAGAAAAAACAGCTTCAAAACGTAGAAAAACTCTTGAACGTGAGTTGGATTGGGTTCGTCAAGGAGCAAAAGGAAGACAAACAAAACAAAAAGCTCGTCTTCAAAACTATGATAAATTATTGAACGAAGACCAAAAAGAATTAGACGAAAAATTAGAAATCTACATTCCAAATGGTCCGCGTTTAGGAACTAATGTTATTGAAGCTAAAGGAGTTGCAAAAGCATTTGGAGACAAATTACTATATGATGATTTAAATTTCACTTTACCTCAAGCAGGAATTGTTGGAATCATTGGACCAAACGGAGCAGGAAAATCTACTATTTTCAGAATGATTATGGGCGAAGAAACTCCAGATGGAGGAACATTTGAAACTGGTGAAACCGTAAAAATTGCTTATGTAGATCAAGCGCATTCTAATATTGATCCAAATAAATCCATTTGGGAAAACTTTTGTGACGGTCAAGAATTAATTATGATGGGTGGAAGACAAGTAAATTCTCGTGCTTATCTTTCAAGATTTAACTTTGGTGGAAGTGAGCAAAACAAAAAAGTATCGGCACTGTCTGGCGGTGAACGTAACCGTTTGCATCTTGCTATGACTTTAAAAGAAGAAGGAAACGTACTTTTACTGGATGAACCAACCAACGACTTAGACATCAATACGCTTCGTGCTTTGGAAGAAGGTCTTGAAAATTTTGCTGGTTGTGCAGTAGTTATTTCGCACGACAGGTGGTTTTTAGATAGAATTTGTACTCACATTCTAGCTTTTGAAGGCGATTCTCAAGTGTATTATTTTGAAGGTGGTTTCTCTGAATATGAAGAAAATAAAAAGAAACGTCTTGGTGGAGATTTAACCCCAAAACGATTAAAATATAAAAAGTTAATCAGAAATTAACAATCATTTAAAAATCCTGAGAAATCAGGATTTTTTTTTGAATAAATATTTTATATTTGAAAACTTAACTAAACTAATGAATATAACCAGATTATTTTTTTTCTGTGGTCTTTTTTTGATTTGTTTTCAAAGCTCCTTTGCCCAAGAAGATTTTAAAGCAGAAAAGAAGGAAATCAAAAATTATCTTAATAAAGCCGTTGTTGAATTTAGCAATGCTAATTATGACAAAGCATTAGAACTTTCTAAATTTGCTTTGGTTAATTCCTTTGCAATAAATGACAATTCCTATATAGCTCAATCCTATAATACTATTGGCGTTATTTACGATGAATGCTCTGAAACAAAAAAAGCAATAGAGTTCTATCAAAAAGCACTAAGATATGCAGCTCCAGTTAAAAACGACACACTAAATAATTGGATTTATGGTAACTTAGGAAGTGCTTATTATTTTAATCAAATTGATGTTCCAAAAGGAATTGGTTATTATAAAAAAGCATTATTTTTTGCTGAGAAGGTAAAAGATTCCAATCAAATTGTTTTATCAAAGTTAAACCTCGCAAGTGCTTATTTTTCAATAGATAGCATTGCGCTTGGAAACAAAGAAGTAAAAGATATTCAAAAGAAAATTTTAAAAAGCGGTTCCGAAAACACTAAACTTTCACTTTATGTTCTTTTAGGAATCCAAGCGAGTAATAGCAATCAAATTAAGAAAGCTGAGGATTATTACTTCAAAGCAATGAAAATTGCTAAGGATAATAATTATACTTCTTTTTTGATTAATGTTTACGAAAATCTTTCTAGACATTATAAATTTCATGGTAAAAAGTCCGAATCGGAAAAATACACTCAAAAAATTGATTCTATCAATAAAGTGATTTTTACGGAAGAAAAGATTAATAGTTTGAATAAAGAGTCTTTGCAAATTGAACTTGACGAACATAAAATTCAATTAGAACGAATAGAAGTCGAAAACGAGAAAAGTCAAAAAGTAGTTAAGGATTCCAAACTCGTTGTTATTCTTTTTATAATTGTTGTTATCATATTATTACTATTGCTTTTGACACTCTATAAAAATATTATTTATAGAGAAAAGACAAATTATGAGTTGAAAAAAGCAAACGAAGAACTACAATTGGCTAAAGAAAAAGCTGAAGAAGCATCATTATTAAAATCTCAATTTGTTTCAACAATAACCCATGAATTAAGAACACCACTTTATGGAGTAATTGGAATTACAAACATTATTTTGGACGAACATAAAGAACTAAATAATAGTCCACATTTAAAATCATTAAAATTTTCTGCAAAATATTTGTTATCACTCGTTAATGATATTCTTCAGATTAATAAAATTGAAGAGAAAAAAATCGTTTTAGAAAATCTTATTTTCAATTTATCGGATGAAATTAATACTATATGTAACTCTGTTGAATATATTGCAGATAAGAATAATAACAAATTAATAGTTGAAATTGATACAGCTATACCGGAGTTTTTAATTGGAGATAAACTTCGCTTGTCGCAAATTATTATGAACTTGATAAGCAATGCATTAAAATTCACTAAAAACGGAGAAGTTTATATTTTAGCTGACTTAGAAAAACAAGAAGGTTCAAATTATTTCATTATTTTCAAAATAAAAGACAACGGAATTGGGATTCCAAAAGAGCATCAGGATAAAATTTTTGATAAGTTTGTTCAAATAGAGCGTAAAGAAGAAGATTATCAAGGAACTGGGCTTGGATTATCTATTGTTTCAAGTCTAATTGAATTATTTAAAAGTGAAATTCATCTTGAAAGCGAGGAGAATGTTGGAACTACTTTTAGCTTTACCATTGGATTTGAATATGATGAGGAAAAATCAAGAGAGATAATCAATAATATAGATGTTGATTTGTCTTCAAACTATGTTTATAACATTTTGGTTGTTGAGGATAACAAAATCAATCAAATGGTAACCAAAAAGATAATTCAAAATAGTAATTTGAATTGTACTATTGTTGATGATGGTTATGCCGCAATGGTGGCGATAGAGCGCGAACATTTCGACTTAATTTTGATGGATATCAACATGCCTTTAATTAATGGATTTGATACAACTAGAAAAATTAGAGAAAAAGGATATACAATTCCAATTGTAGCTTTAACCGCTTTTGATAAACAAGAAGTATCAGAGGAAGCAATGGCATCTGGAATGAATGACATACTCATCAAACCATTCGAACCCACAAAATTGTATCAAATCATTTCTAATCAAATTATAAAAAAAGAAAACGCTGATTAATACCAGCGTTTTTTATTTTTTTTAGAAGCTTCTGATTTTCTAGAATTCGTTCCATCAGGTTTCTTTTTGTTTCTCAAATCGGGTTTAGCGTCAGGATTTGGTTCACCTTCTTTCCATGGAAACGGATGGTCTTTGATGGTTTTCACATTCACTTTTATCAATTTTTGAATGTCTTTCCAGTATGGTTCTTCGTCTTTTCCACAGAATGAAATAGATATCCCACCATTTCCTGCACGACCAGTTCTTCCTATTCTATGCACATAGGTTTCAGGAATATTAGGTAAATCAAAATTGATAACATAAGGTAAACTTTCAATATCAATTCCTCGTGCAGCAATATCGGTTGCTACTAAAACCGTAATTTCTTTGTTCTTAAAACTATCTAAAACGCGTTGTCTTGCATTTTGCGATTTGTCACCATGAATAGCTTCTGCATTAACACCATGTTTTTTTAGCGCTTTGACCACGTTGTCTGCACCATGTTTGGTTCTAACAAAAACCAAAACATTGCTTAGGTTTTCATTTCGTATTAAATGGTATAATAAACCACGCTTATCTGATTTGTCAACAAAATAGATTTGTTGCTCAATAATTTCGGCAGTAGAAGAAACTGGCGTAACCGAAACATATTCAGGTTTGTTTAAAAAAGTATCCGCTAATTCACGAATTGCCATTGGCATCGTTGCCGAAAACAAAAGTGTTTGTCTATTAGTTGGAACCAATTTCACTATTTTTCTAACATCATTGATAAAACCCATGTCGAGCATCAAATCCGATTCGTCTAAAACTAAGTAGTGCAAACTATCAAAATTAACGAAGCCTTGTTTGTGCAAATCCAATAATCTTCCTGGAGTTGCAATTAGAATATCTACACCTTTTTTGAGTTGGTCAACTTGAGGCACTTGAGAAACGCCACCAAAAATTGTTAGTTGTCTCAAATTAGTATATTTTCCATACGTATCGAAGCTTTCACCAATTTGAACAGCAAGTTCGCGAGTTGGTGTTACTACTAGACAACGAATTTCTTTAGCTTTTTTTGATGAACCCACCATTCGGTGAAGGTTGTGAATAATAGGAATGGCAAAAGCTGCCGTTTTTCCTGTTCCAGTTTGTGCGCAACCAACCAAGTCTTTTCCAGCTAAAATAAATGGAATAGCTTTTTCTTGAATTGGTGTTGGGCTTGTATATCCTTCTTCAAAAACAGCTCTTTGAATACTTTTGGACAATGATAAATCTTCGAATAACATAAATAATACTTACTATTTTTTGTAAGTTAGTGCAAAGATAAGCTTTAATGAATTACGAATTACGAATTATAAATTACGAAGTAAAAATCACAAATCAATCATTAAATATTGATACACAATTCTTTTTTAGATTTTATAAAATCAGTAACCAAATATCCAATCAGTTTTCCGATGAGGTGATTGTTTTTTTCTTCACCAAGTTCTGGCGCGCCTTCGCAAATATGAATATAAGTTGCATTTTTTTCTTTACCAAAAAAGGAAACAAATTGGCGTAATTCTTCAACTGAAAAACCACTCATAGTCATTGCACTAGAAGCAATGTTAGGCAACGCATCTAAATCAATTTCAATTCCAAATGGTTGATCTTTAATAAAATTTAAAGCTAATACCAATTCGTCTGTAAAGTTTTTTTCTTTCCTAACTTTTATTTGGTCATAAGTATTAAATGTTACTCTATTTTCGATGTCTTTGAGAATATCTAATACTTTTTTTGAAGTATAATTTTCGTGCAAACCAAAAATGAAGTATTTATTTAGAAAACCTTCTTCGAATGCATACGAAAATCCATTTCCACTGTGTCTTCCTTCTAAAATTCTAAAATCAGAATGCGCATCAAAGTTGATAGCATTGATTGGTTTTTTTAATCCAAGAGCTGTTCCTTTTATGTTTCCATAGGCATTATTATGTCCTCCACCAATAATTATAGGAGTTTTACCATGCTTAATAATTGTAGTAATAATATGAACTACTTCTTTATCAATTTGCTCAACAAGTTGACTTAATTTTTTTCTATCTGTCGTTGAATTAAAATCTAAATCCTTTGCATCTTCCATTTCTTTTTGAACATCAATTGTTCCTAAAACTAGAATTTGAGTTCCTTTGCAAAACCGATTATGCTGAATGTTTGCAATACTACTAATCGTGCTTTTCCAAGCAGATGCTGCGCCTGGACGACCATAATTAGCTCGAACACCAACGTCTTCTGGAATTCCAACTAGAACGAAATTAGCTTCACAATTTTGCATAAAAGTAATCCAGTTTTCACCTTTGGGAATGGTAAACATTTTTTCGCCAAATTTTATTTCACCACTTCTGTGATTGGTGATTTTTGCCAAATCGGTTATCGAAAAAGGAATTAATTTGTCCATGTGTTAAAAAAATAGTTGTCCAAAAATATAATATAATTAACTAATTAACGTTACTATAATAAATATTATTAATTTTGTAACAATTCAAAAACCCCTAAATTATGGAAAATCAAAACAATAATTCGAAATTAAAGTCGATAATAGCGCTACTTGCTGTATTATTGATTGGTAGTTTGATTTATATTTTTAAATTAACCTCTGATGCGAAAGAGCTTCAAACCGTTGTTACAACTACTAAATCTGAGAAAGAGTCAGTTTTAAAAGATTTGTCAGCTTTAAAAACGTCTTATGACCAAGCTATTGCTGAAAACACGTCAATGTCTGATGAATTAATTGCAGAAAGAGACAAAGTAGTTAAATTAATGGAAGATTTGAAGCGTTCTAAAGGTGATGTTGCTGCTATGTCAAAATACAAGCAACAATATTTTGCTTTAGAATCTAAAATGAAGAATTTAATGGAAGAAGTTGCCGTTCTAAAAGTGAAGAACGAAAAACTAACCACTAATTTAGATAGTACAAATGTTGTACTTGAAGATTCAAAAAAATACAACCAAGTTTTAGTTGGTCAAAATGAAGAATTAGCAAAAACAGTTGAAAAAGGTTCAAAACTTACTTTGACTAATTTGAAAACAGCTGCTTACAAACTTAGAAGTTCAGGAAAACAAATTGAAACTGACAAAGCTAGTAGAGCTGATGTATTGCAAGTTAAATTTACAATTGCGGAGAATAAAATCGCAAAATCAGGAGATAAAGTTTATTATGTTCAAGTGATTGATGCTAAAAATAATGTTTTGGGCGATAAAGCTACTATTACTTTTGGCGATACTTCTCTAACGTATAGTTTCACCACTACTGTTCAATATGAAAACAAAACGGTTGATGTAACTGAGCAATTGAAAGGTAAAGATTTTGCTAAAGGAACTTACTTCGTAAATGTATTCGATAAAGGAGAATTAGTATCAAAAAGCAGTTTCAGCTTGAGATAAATTGAATATAAATAAAAATATAAAATCCCGAGAAATCGGGATTTTTTTTATGCTTGTAATTTTCCGTCTAAAATAATTTGTTCCACTAGATTACTTCCGAAGCAATAAGGTATTTCATAAAATGAATGCAATGGTTTTGTGATAATCAAATTGGCTTTTTTTCCTCTTGTAATACTTCCATGTGTTTTGGAAATTCCCATCGCATAAGCACCATTTATTGTTGCAGCATTGATAGCTTCTTCAGGTGTCATTTTCATTTTGATACAAGCAGTTGCAACTACAAAATTCATATTTCCTGAAGGTGTTGTTCCCGGATTAAAATCGGATGCTAATGCTAATGGCAAACCAGCATTTAACATTTTTCTGGCTGGTGTATATGGAATACTTATAAAAAAAGAACAACTCGGCAAAGCAACTGGCATTGTTTCTGTGTTTTTTAAAACTTCAATGTCTTCATCGGTTACAATTTCTAAATGATCAACAGAAAGTGCGTTGTGTTTTACGCAAGCTGCAATTCCGTTGATGGCTGTAAACTGATTGACATGTATTTTGGAACGCAAACCATATCGTTTTCCAGCTTCCATAATTCTTTTGGTTTCTTCCACTGAAAAATAACCTGTTTCTAAGAAGACATCAATAAAGTCGGCTAAATTTTCTTTGGCAATTTTTGGAAGCATTTCATCAATGATTAAGTCAATATATCCAGAATGATTTTCTTTAAATTCCTTTGGGAAAGCATGCGCACCAAGAAAAGTTGATTTAATTGTAATGGAATGATTTTCAGCTAGTTTTTTGATAACACGAAGCATTTTCAATTCGCCTTCTACCGTTAATCCATAACCTGATTTAATTTCGACAGCACCAGTTCCTTGACTGATAACTTCTTCCAAACGTTTTTTGGATTGGTTGTAAATTTCTTCTTCTGAAGTTTCGTTGAGTTTTTTTGCCGAATTCAAAATTCCACCACCACGATTGGCTATTTCTTCATAAGTCAAACCATTAATTCTATCAACAAATTCTTGCTCGCGATTTCCTGCATAAACAATGTGTGTATGACTGTCGCACCATGATGGTAGAACTATTTTTCCATGAGCATCAATGGTTTTATCCACATTTATCTTTGGACAATCGTCCATTGCTCCAAAATCTTTTATAACATCATTCTCAATCAAAAGAAATGCATTTTTTAATGTTGGTAAATCTGCCATTTCTTTTCCAGAAACTTTTTCAATATGATTTTCTCTAACTTGAAGTAGTTCTTTAATATTGATAATTAAGGTTTGCATAGAATCATTTTTGGTAAAAATAGTTTGAAAAAAATAAATATTCTTATTTTTAGACAAATTTAGAATTCGTGAGAAAAATTAAATACAAAAAAGGGAGAAAAGTTCAACCAACATTTTTAGAATATACAGGTTCGCATAAGCAAGTTAAAACGGAGATGCAGTTATTTGTTTATGATACAAATGATTTAACGGAGTTTGCTTCTTTTGATGAATCGCAGTTAGAACATTGTTTAGATTCGCAAAAAATAAATTGGTTGAACATTCATGGATTGAATGACATTGAATTAATTAAATCAGTTGGAGAATTTTTGGGTGTTGATCATTTTATGCTTGGCGATATTCTAAATACTACCAAAAGAACAAAATTAGAAGAGTATCACGACATTTTATTTTTTAATATAAAATCATTATTACCCGTTGAAAACTCGGATAATATTCATGTGGAGCAAATTAGTTTTCTGTTAAAAGATGGAATTCTAATTTCTTTTCAAGAAAAAAGAAGTGATTTTTTTACTCACATACGCGAACGAATTAGAACGCATTCAGGAATTGTTAGAGACAAAAAAGCTGATTATTTATTGTATTTGTTATTGGATGCAATAATGGAAAATTTTTATTTAACCATCGAAAATGAAGAAGATAGAGTAGAAGCCTTGATGGATTTATCTAAGACTAGTACCAAACCACAAATTTTAGAACAGATCGAAAAACACAGGGATAATTTTAATTTTTTAAAACGCTCTATTATTCCACTTCGTGATTCGTTGTATTCTATAAAAAGTATTAAAGATGATAATGTTTTTAATGCAATTGAGCAAGAGAATTATAGCTTCTTCTCGCGTTTACATCAAAAATGTTTGGAACTTTTGGAGCAAATTGAATACGATTTGATTTCATTGGATAGTGCTTCCAATTTTTATTTTTCGGCACAAAATAATAAAATGAATGAAGTAATGAAAACGTTAACAGTTGTGTCTGTATTTTTTATGCCACTGACATTTATCGTTGGAGTTTATGGAATGAATTTTGACAACATGCCCGAACTTCATTGGAAATATGGCTATTTTATTATTTTAGGATTTATGTTTTTTCTTCTTCTAGGAATGATATATTATTTCAAAAAGAAAAAATGGTATTAAGGTTCAATTTCTTCCACTTCACTCTTTTTTAAAATTGCTTTTAGGTACAAAAGTCCAATTATTCCAGCAATCAAAGATGAGATTAATATCATTATTTTTGAATTACTAATATGCTCTTCATCAGAAAAGGCTAAGAGTGTAATGAAAATTGACATTGTAAATCCAATACCACTCAAAAAACTCACTCCAATTACTTTTTTCCAATTTAAATCATCTGGAAGTTTACATAATTTTGATTTTACGGCAACAAAGCTAAATAGTGTAACTCCAAGCGGTTTCCCGATTATTAATCCTAATGCAATACCAAGAGTGTAATGATGCGTTAATGCATAATGCCAATCGGTATTCATTATTATTGCTGTATTCGCCAATGCAAATAATGGTAGAATTATAAAAGCAACGGGTTTGTGTAACCAATGTTGTAATAAGTATGATGTTGACTTTTTATCACCATTTCCAAATGGAATTGCAAAAGCGAGTAAAACACCTGTGATTGTAGCATGAACGCCAGAGTTAAGCATAAAATACCACATAAAAACACCACTAACTAGATACGGAATTAAGTTTCTAACTTTTAATCTATTTAAAATTAATAAGAATGCAAATATGCCTAAAGCGATAGAAAGATTTAAAACATTTAAATCATCGGTATAGAATATTGCAATAACCAAAATTGCGCCTAAGTCATCAATAACTGCCAATGCGGTTAAAAATATTTTTAGAGATGTTGGAACTCTATTTCCTAGTAAAGACAATATACCAAGAGCAAAAGCAATATCAGTAGCCATTGGAATTCCTGCACCAGATTGTGTATCAGTTCCAAAATTCAACAGTAAATATAACCCAGCAGGAATCAGCATTCCTCCAAGTGCAGCAAAAATTGGTAATGAAGCTTTTTTGATATCGGAAAGTTCGCCAATGTATATTTCTCTTTCTAGTTCAAGACCTATTAACAAAAAGAAAATTGCCATTAAGCCATCGTTTATCCAATGCTCAATAGAATGATTATTAAATTGATAATGCCAAATACTTAAATAGTCATTTGAAAAACTAGAATTGGCTAATAGGAGTGAAATTATGGTGCAGATTATCAAAAGGAAACCTCCAATTTTTTCACTTTCAAAAAAGTCTTTGAACAGGCGAGTTATTTTCATAGTTACAAAAATAAAAAAAGCACTCGATAAAGAGTGCTTTTTTAGTTTGTTTATTGTTTTGGATTATAATTCAGTGATTATAAACTCACTTCTTCTATTTGCTTGGTGTTGTTCTTCCGAGCAAGAAGATT
>DAOLYL010000071.1:0-10917 GCA_035425765.1 Flavobacterium sp.
AGTTGCTTTTGCGTTCTTGCAAACCTTGATTAGGAAACAATTCATTTTGAAGTTTTAAAATTCGTTCTAATTTATCAATATGAATTCTTTTTTCGGCTTTCAGTAATCTTTTTTCAAGGGTTTCCAATCCTTTTGTTTGTTTTACTTCTTGCGCTTTTACTGCACCAATAAACGACTTGTCGGTTTGGTTGGCTATTTCATACAATGCGGAGAATTGTTGCTTTAAAAATTCTTTTTGAGCAGAAAAATCTATTGATAAATTGGAATATTCAGCTGTCTTTTTGTTCACTAATTCCTGTTGATTAGTAAATAAATCATTCCAATTTAAGTGTAGATTTTTAACTTTATCTAATTGTTTTTGTGAAGCCAAAACAACAGAATTTCGCAAAAGGAGTATAGGGAAGGTTATTTTATTTGCTTCAAAATTGGATTGTAATTCAAGCCAATACGCTATTTCACCTCCACCACCTATATAACAAAGATTTGGCAAAATTACTTCTTGATACAAAGGACGAAGTATAACATTTGGACTAAATTTTTCAGGTGAATTTTCTAAAATAGAAAGTAACGCTTCTTCTGAAAAACGTAATTCCGTATTATTTATTTTGTATTCGTTATTTTCAAAAAGGATTCGTTCTCTCAGGTTGTTTTCAATATAAAACAGATTGATTTCTCTAGGATTTACTTGGATGTTATATGCTTTTAAAACCTCATTTGTTTCGTTAACTTGATTGAAAGAAGTTTGCTCTAACAATTCTTTTTTAACATAAGGAGCAAATATTTTTTTCAAATCAGAACGGTCGCCATCAATAATCACTAAACCATATTCTTTGAACAATTCATTGGCTAAATATCGTGTAGCATCAGCAAGAGAAGTGTGTTCTAAATACGATTTTTCGAATAAATTTTTTAAATAAGCAGCATTATTTCCTGTACCCAATTCTTTTTCAAATAATTCAAAAACAGATTCTAATCCTTCGGTTGATAATCGTCCAACTGGACCTGAACTATCTTTTTTCCAACTTATCTTTTTCCCTTTAAAATTAAAATGATTGATTTCTTCAAAATCATGATCTTCGGTTGCCATCCAGTAAATGGGTACAAAATTATTTTCAGGATATTCCTTTTTTAACTTTTTACAAAGATTGATAACAGAAACAATTTTATACAAAAAATATAACGGTCCAGTAAATAAATTCAGTTGATGACCAGTCGTAATCGTAAACGTATTTTCATCTTTAAGTAACTGAATATTTGACCTTGTAGCTTCTGATGTTTCAGGTTTTTGGTATTGATTTTCAAGCGATGAAACTAAAATAGCTCTATTTTCTTTTGGAAAATTTCTCTTTTTTTCTTCGATTTGAAGCTTAAAGTTTTCTATTTTCGGACTACGATTATATAAGGATTTCAGGTTTTCATTTTCATCCAAATAATCAACAATGAGTTTAGAGAAAAAACCAGATTTTTGATAACTAATACAGTCGTATTCCTTCATTGTGAATTAGTTAGTTAGAAAGGTTCCAAAAAGATAATCGTCACCTAAATAGAAATCACTAAATCCTTTTTTCATGGTAACTTTTTTCAAACGAATAGTGTGTTGAAAGTCACCAAAAAGCTCAATGGTTGTAACTTCAATTCTTCCGCTAACATTTTCTACACCATCTTCTGCAATCCACAATTGTGCTGGTATTGTTGGAGTTGGAGTTGTACAGAAAAAAGCATCGTTTACTACGCTGGTATAAAGACTATAAGTCAATTTGTTTGTTGAAGAAAGCAAAGCTGTTCTTGGTCCTGATGTTGTTGGTTCGTTTACAATTAAACTGGCATAATCTGCAGCGTCTAACGTTAAAACTTCACTTCCATTAAAGTTAAAAAGGCGATTATCGCAAGAGCTTTTTGAAACTTCTTCGTCAAATCCAAAAGACAATGCGGTTGCTGTAGTATTATAATTTCCAAAAACAAATGAAGTGTAAACTTGAGTTCCACCTGGTTTTTCAAACGTTATGTTTTTGAATACAATATAATGTTTGTAACCTGTTATTTTTGTTGCTCCAGTGTTTGTGTCAGTTGTTTTTATGGCTGTCGAAGTAATTTGGATTGTACCAGCTAATGCATTCCATTCTTCCATTAAATTTGGTGTTGCATTTGGTATTGCAGGGCAAATATTATCTACAGAAACAGCACCATTATATTGACGGTATTTAACTTTTACTGTGCTAGATATTGCAACTTCTATTGGATCACCTTCGGGAGTTTCATCGTTTAAAAAAGTAGTTGCTGCAGGAATTTCTATTAATAACATTTCGGTGTCTTTGATTTTATAGATTACGTCCTTGTCACCACTGCATTTTGCGGCTACAACATCTTCAAAATCAATATTTTTCACTTCCAAATCTCCATCGTCACAAGCATTTATAGAAAAAAACAGCACCAGAATAACTAAAAATTGTTTCATCGAATATAAAATTTAAAGCAAAAATAAAGTTTTTTACCTCATTAATGCATCTTTTATAATTTATTTAGGAAGAGTAATTTTTATATTTGCACCATGAAAAAAATATATCTCGATAATGCCGCTACAACTCCAATCCGTCAAGAAGTAATTGATGAAATGGTAAATGTTATGCAGTCAGAATATGGAAATCCATCCTCAACACATAGTGTTGGAAGAAGTGCAAAAGCAGTTGTTGAAACGGCACGTAAATTGATTGCCAAACAGTTGAATTGCAATGCCCAAGAAATTATTTTCACTTCTAGTGCAACTGAAGCTACTAACTGGATTTTGAGAAATGCTGTTAGCCATTTTGGAGTAAAAAGAATTATTACCTCAAAAATTGAACATCACGCAACATTATATACTATTCTTGCGCTTGAATCAGAGTTTAAAATCAAAGTAGATTATATCAAAATTCTTCCAAATGGTGGTTTAGATTATTCGCATCTTGACGAATTACTTGCAGAAGAAACTAAAACACTAGTTTCTCTAATGCATGTTAATAATGAAACAGGAACAATCAATGATTGCAAAAAAATAGCTGATATATGTCAAAAAAATAAAGCTTTATTTCATTGTGATACCGTTCAATCTATTGGGAAA
Organism: Flavobacterium sp.; assembly: GCA_035425765.1. GTDB lineage: Bacteria > Bacteroidota > Bacteroidia > Flavobacteriales > Flavobacteriaceae > Flavobacterium. Next base: position 3,098 of record DAOLYL010000071.1, read on the forward strand.
GCGGTAATAGATTTGCAACAAACACCAATTGATTTTTTAGTGGCAAGCGCACATAAATTTCACGGACCAAAAGGAGTAGGGTTTGCTTTTGTTCGAAAAGGAATTGTGTTGCAACCTATTCTATTTGGTGGCGAACAAGAAAAAGGATGGCGAGCAGGAACAGAATCAGTGCATCAAATTGCTGGAATGGCAAAAGCATTAGAATTGGCTTATCAAAATTTAGAAGAAGAAGAAAAATATATTTTAGAATTGAAAGAGTATTGTTTTGCTCAATTAAAAGTTGCTTTTCCAGAAGTTAAAATCAATGGTGAAAATACGTTCTATAATATTTTGAATGTAGTTTTACCTTTTTCAGAAGAAAAAACAGCAATGATATTATTCAATTTAGATATGAAAGGAATTGCCGTTTCTCGTGGAAGCGCTTGTCAGAGTGGAAGTATAAAACCTTCTCATGTCTTAGCAGAAATGCTAAACGAGGAAGATTTAAAAAAACCTAGTCTTCGAATTTCTTTCAGCCATTATAATTCAAAAGAAGAAATAGATGAATTTATAACTGCCTTGAAAATGATATAAACAAAAAAACCATTCACTAATGAATGGTTTTTTTGTTTAATTATAATCGAAATTATGCGTCTAAATCAACAGTTGTTGCATCAGCAATTTTCTTATATGTTCCGTTAACCAGTTTCTCGCGAATAGCTTCAAAAGCAGTCAATGTTTCATCAATATCAGCCAATGTATGTGTTGTTGTAGGTATCATTCGCAATAAGATAATCCCTTTTGGAATAACTGGATAAATTACAATCGACAAGAAAATACCATAGTTTTCTCTTAAATCGTTCACCATTACCATTGCTTCTGGAACACTTCCTTCCAAGTAAACAGGAGTAACACAAGTGTTTGTGTCACCAATATTAAAGTTTCTTGCACGTAAACCTGATTGTAATGCATTTACGTTTTCCCAAAGTTTGTCTTTCAATTCTGGGTGATTTCTCAACAATTCTAAACGTTTTAAAGCACCAACAGTTTGAATCATTGGTAACGATTTAGCAAACATTTGCGAACGTAAATTATATTTTAAATAATCGATAATGTCTTTATCGGCAGCAATAAAAGCACCAATACTTGCCATAGATTTAGCAAATGTTGAAAAATAAACATCAATGCCATCTTGACAATCTTGTTCTTCTCCAGCACCAGCACCAGTTTTTCCTAATGTTCCAAATCCGTGAGCATCATCAACTAATAAACGGAAATTGTATTTTTTCTTCATTTCTACAATTTCTTTCAACTTACCTTGCTGACCACGCATTCCAAAAACTCCTTCGGTAATGAATAAAATTCCACCACCAGTTTCTGTAGCCATTTTGGTAGCACGTTGAAGGTTTTTCTCCATACTTTCCAAGTCGTTATGACGGTAGGTGAAACGTTTCCCCATGTGCAAACGAACACCATCAATGATACAAGCGTGTGCATCTACATCATAAACAATAATATCATTTTTAGTAACCAAAGCGTCAATAGTTGACATAATTCCTTGGTAACCAAAGTTCAATAAATAAGCCGATTCTTTCATTACAAAAGCAGCTAATTCATTTTCTAATTGTTCGTGAACATCAGTGTGACCACTCATCATTCTTGCACCCATTGGATATGCTGCGCCATATTGTGCTGCAGCTTCTGTATCGGCTTTACGAACTTCTGGATGATTGGCTAAACCTAAATAGTCATTCAAACTCCAGTTTAAAATATTTTTTCCTTGAAATTGCATCCTTGGTCCAAGTTCTCCTTCTAGTTTTGGAAATACAAAGTAACCTTCTGCTTGTGACGCCCATTTTCCTAATGGACCTTTATTGTTTTGTATTCTTTCGAATAAATCTTTTACCATTGTAAATATGAATTTATAAAAACGTTGCAAAAGTAAACATAAAAAAGTTTACTCTTTACGAATTAAAACATAAAATTTTAATCCACAAAGAGTAAACAGAAGTTTGAATATAAAAGTTTGACAGACTTTATACTAATGATTTAATGCTTTCAAAAAGCACTTCTTTACTAACAGGTTTTGATAAGTATTTGTTCATACCAATTTCCATAACGCGTTCCTTGGTGCTTTCCATGACATCAGCAGTAACAGCAATAATTGGAATATTTTTGTTGTTTTCTCCTGCTTCTCCTTTTCGGATAGCAATTGTCGCTTCATAGCCATCCATGATTGGCATTTGTAAATCCATTAAAACAATGTCAAATGGATTTTCTTTCAATTGATTAACGCCTTCTTCACCATTATTGGCAAATTCAACGGTGGTGTTCAACCATTTTTTGGTTATCATTTTAATAACCATTTGGTTCATGGCATTATCTTCAACAACCAATACTCTTTTGCCTTTCAAATCAAATTCTTCATTGGCTACTAGCGTGATAGCTTTTGGTTCTTCTTTTACAATTTCATAATCCAACTCAAGAGTACAAACGGTACCAAGACCTTGCTGACTTTGTATATCAACTTTTCCATTTTGTAGATGTACTAATGATTTGACAATAAACAGTCCTAATCCAAGTCCACCAAATTTTCGCTTGTCATTAATACTTTCTTGCGAAAAAGAATCAAAAATACTATTCATTTTCTCTTTCGGAATTCCAACACCAGTATCACTAATTGTGAATATCATTTGTGTTTTTCCATTTCCTAATACTTTGGCGTCAAGTTTAAATTTAATAAACCCTTCGTTTGTAAATTTGAGCGCATTACTTAATACATTATGTATTATTTGGCTTAGTCTAACAGCATCACCTTTTACCATTGAAGGTAATGATTCACCTTTATGAAAACTAAGTTCAATTCCTTTATCATCCGCTTGACGTTTGAAATTATTAGCAATATGCTCAACGGTTTTCACCAAATCAAAATCTGTTAATTCCAGTTTAATTTCGTTTTTCTCAATTTTCGAAAAATCCAAAATATCGTTAACCGAACTTAACAAGCTATAAGTAGAATACTTTATAATCTGACTTCCGTTTAAAACTTGTTCGTCTTTTGTCTCACTTGCAATAGATTTAGCAGTATTTAAGATGGCATTCAGCGGAGTTCGTAATTCGTGACTGATATTAGAAAGAAAATAAGACTTCAATTCGTTCATCTCTTCCGATTTTTGAAGAGCAAGCGCTTGTAATTCTTCTCGTTCGTTTTTTAAATTGCGTATCAAGTTTGCCATTGATAGTGATAAGAAAATCACTTCCATTCCAGTTCCCATTTTTGAACCATTTTCTGTCCAAAAATTAAGAGGCAAAACACTAAAATTCTTCAAAATAAAAACCACAAAACCACAAATCAAAAATAAAATACCAAAAGCAAAAAACTTATCAATTTGCTTTGTTTGATTATAAATGGATGCTTGCGATGCAATAATAAGAACAAGCAAAATTAATCCTAAAGCATTAGCCAATGGATAAGCATATTCTAAAGCATTAGGCAAAACGAATAGCGAAAGCAACAACAAACCGTCTAGCGCATATAGAACATAAAAAGCATTGTTAATAAACTTGTTACGACCTCTTATCTTTAAGAATACTTGAGCATATCTCCCAAGGAAAAAGTTAGCAACACAGGCAAAAATAGCAACGGCATGAAGCGAAAACCAACCCGCATTAGGTGTTATGAATTTATAAAAATAACCATCAATAGAAAACTGTAGCAACCCAATAAAAACTACATACATGCTGTAGTAAAAAAACGTTTTGTCTCTCATCCCAAAGAAGAAAAACATATATAAAATGGATGCAATTATCAAAATCCCATAAAAGAAACCAAAGATAAATTGCTCAAAAGCACTTTCCTCCAACAAACTTTCGGTTTTGTGAAGAACTAATGGCATAGAAAGCATTTCTCCATCACTTTTAACATGCAAATAAAATTGCTGCGTTTCGTTTGGTTTTAAATTGATTTTGAATATGGTCTTGCGTAAATCGAAACTTCTTTTGTGAAACGGAATAGCATCACCACTAACAAATTTAGTCACCGATTTATCTTCTTTGATAACATACAAATTAGCGACATCTGTGATTGGTCTTGCCGTTTCAAAATAGTATAAAAGTTCACTATCAGTCTCGTTTTTCAATTGAAAACGCAACCAAAAATTACTAGAAGTAAAACCAAAGTCAGAATTTTCATTTGGAACATCCTTAAATTTTATCTCAGGAAAATTTCTAACTTCATCTAAACTTAAATTCTTTTGCTCCACATCAACATATTCGGTATGTTCATGAATGGAAATTCGCTTAGAAGAATTTTTTTCTTTTAAAATGTATTGCGCAGAAGCAGTTGTAATCGGCAGTATGACCAAAAGCAATAGCCAAAAGGTCTTACCGCAAACATAATTTGGGGTAATTTTGTTCATATTCTGTAGGTGTTTTTGTTTTTTGTTGCACTCATTTACGAGATAGATTGGTATTTGGTTTTACAAATTAGCTTTTTTTTTTGAAAAATAGTTAAAATACTAGTTTTGTCTATTTTCATGATAATTTTAAAGCATCTAACAGTTGATAAAATATAAGGATTTGGATGTTTAATGAATTTACGATAATATTTTATTCAACACCAACCACAAAAATTTCATTTTCTATTAATCGATAACTTTCCTCATTAACAACCTGCTTTCTTTCAACGTACAATAAACCAAATGGAATACCATCACCAGTTGGGATTTCAATAGTTCCATCGGTAATTGAGCCATCACTTTCAGTTGAAAAAGTAAAAACAGTACTAGCAGATCGATAATAAGTCAAAGTCTTAAAATCAAAGTTTAGAATAAGCACGGTTACACTAACCACGCAATCACTTGGCAGTTTGTTAGCAAAAAAGCAAAATGAAAAAGCACCACTAGATAAATCCAAATTAATCTTTTCAAGGTGTTCGTTACGAGACAAATTGCTACTAAAATTAAAATTTTTAACTAGTTTTTTTCCATCAGCAGTTTTTATTCCTTCAGCAACGCATCGTTTTCCTCTTTCCGAAACGCCATCTAAATCCTTTATTTGAGTAAACAATTGCGTAACCATACTATGGATTTTCGAATTTCCGAGCAGTTTTAAATAGGGTTCAAGACTGCTTCTAAATACTTTTCCCGCTTTGGAACAATTACCAAATTCACTTGCATTCTCTCTTGTGCGAACATAGTTTGCATTTTTTTTAATTTTCTCACCATCAAATCCTCCAGTTTTCCTAACAATAATTTGTCCGTTTAAATTATAAAATGAAAAACCATCCAGTTGACCTTCAATCTTTAAAATCCCTTTTAATCGTGCCATAAAACTTTGTTTTTTCCTAAAAGAAAGCATAAATATAAGAAATTATTAATAGATATAGTAAGTATATAGTATAGATATAGTATGAATATAGTAATAAACAAAGTTTAATACTATTTGTTATAATTATAAAAAGAACACAAATACTTTAGTTTTTTGTCATAATAGTATATTTTTATACCAATTAATCAACTGATATGAAACTTGTATTCGCTTCAAACAACAAAAATAAAATTAGAGAAATTGCACTTTTACTTCCAAAGGAAATCGAAATTTTAAGTTTAGAGGATATTGGTTGTTTGGAAGATATCCCCGAAACAGCCGAAACAATAGAAGGAAATGCGATTTTAAAAGCCAATTATGTAACTGATAAATTCGGCTACAATTGTTTTGCCGACGATACAGGTTTAGAAGTAGATGCGTTAAATGGCGAACCAGGTGTTTATTCCGCTAGATATGCTGGGGAACAAAAATCCGCCAACGACAATATGGATAAACTGTTATACAATCTAAAAGATAAAGCAAACAGAAAAGCTAATTTTAAAACGGTTATCTGCTTGAATTTAAATGGAATGCAACATCTTTTCACAGGTGTCATCAATGGAAAAATTATTAAAGATAAAATAGGAACCAACGGTTTTGGTTATGATCCAGTTTTCCTAGCTGATAATTACACAAAAACATTCGCAGAGTTGACTTTAGAAGAAAAAGCAGTAATCAGTCATCGCGGTTTAGCAGTCAAGCAATTAGTTGATTTTCTTCGATAAAGTTCTCTTTATTTCTTTCTTCTTGGCTCTTTCTTCTTTTTCTGTAATATTACTAAATCGTAACTAATTAATTATCAATAAACAACAAATTAGTTTATCTGATTTTTAAAGAGTATCTTTGCACCAAATTTTAAAATACTTTATGAATAAATTTGAACAATTAGGTCTGAATGAGTCGTTACTGCTGGCGATCAAAGATCTAGGATTTGAGAATCCGTCAGAAGTGCAAGAAAAAGCCATTCCAGTCTTATTGGAAAAAAACACAGACTTAGTAGCTTTAGCACAAACAGGTACAGGGAAAACAGCAGCATTTGGTTTTCCGCTAATACAGAAAATCGATGCCGAAGACAGAAGTACACAAGCGTTAATTTTATCACCAACGCGTGAGCTATGCTTACAAATCACCAACGAAATTAAACAATACTCTAAATACGTAAAAGGTATTAATACAGTGGCAGTTTATGGTGGTGCAAGCATTACAGAACAAGCCCGAGACATTAAAAGAGGTGCACAAATTATTGTGGCAACTCCAGGTAGAATGCAAGACATGATTAATCGTGGTCTTGTAAACATCAAAAACATCAACTTTTGTATTCTTGACGAAGCAGATGAGATGTTGAACATGGGTTTTTATGAAGACATTGTATCGATTTTATCCGATACTCCAGACGAAAAAAATACTTGGTTATTCTCTGCAACAATGCCTGCAGAAGTAGCAAGAATTGCAAAGAAATTTATGCACGATCCAGCAGAAGTTACTGTTGGTAGCAAAAATTCAGGTTCGGCTACAGTTTCTCACGAATTTTATTGTGTGAATGCTCGTGACCGTTACGAAGCTTTAAAACGTTTAGCCGATGCTAATCCAGATATTTTTTCTGTAGTTTTTTGTAGAACAAAACGTGATACTCAAGCTGTTGCAGAAAAATTAATTGAAGATGGTTACAGCGCTGCTGCATTGCACGGAGATTTATCTCAAGCGCAACGTGATGGTGTAATGAAATCGTTTAGAGGTCGTCAAATTCAAATGCTTGTTGCGACTGACGTTGCTGCTCGTGGAATTGACGTTGATAACATTACTCACGTAGTAAACTATCAATTACCAGACGAAATTGAAACTTACAATCACCGTTCAGGTCGTACTGGTCGTGCTGGTAAATTAGGAACTTCTATCGTAATTATCACAAAAAGTGAATTGCGTAAAATTTCATCTATCGAAAGAATCATCCAACAAAAATTTGAAGAAAAAACAATACCATCTGGAATTGAAATCTGCGAAATTCAATTGTTGCACTTAGCTAATAAAATTAAAGATACCGAAGTTGACCACGAAATAGACAACTATTTACCGGCAATCAACGAAGTTCTTGATGGTTTGACTAAAGAAGAATTAATCAAGAAAATGGTTTCTGTAGAATTCAACAGATTCATCAATTACTACAAAAAGAAACGCGACTTATCTGGTGAAAAAGGAGAAAGAAGCGAAAGAAGTTCTGAGCCAAGAGAAATTAGAGCTGGTGATCCAGTTAGATATTTTGTAAACATTGGTTCAAGAGACGATTTCGATTGGATGCAATTGAAAGATTTCTTAAAAGAAACATTAGATTTAGGTAGAGATGACGTGTTTAAAGTGGATGTTAAAGAAGGTTTCTCTTTCTTTAATACTGATGGTGAACATACTGATAAAGTAATGTCGGTTCTTAACGGATTTGACCTTAACGGAAGAAGAATCAACGTTGAAATTTCTAAAAA
>DAOLYL010000072.1:0-4378 GCA_035425765.1 Flavobacterium sp.
ATAATTACTGCGTCAACTCCTGCATTTACTAAAGCGGTTGCACGTTCTAAAGCATCGGCAGTAACGCCAAGCGCAGCTGCAACACGCAAACGACCAAATTTATCTTTGTTGGCAACGGGTTTTTGAGCCAATTTGGTAATGTCTCTAAATGTAATTAATCCAACTAGTTTATAATTAACATCAACTACTGGAAGTTTTTCGATTTTATTTTGTTGTAGAATTCCTTCGGCTTCTTGCAAAGTTGTTCCTTCAGCTGCGGTAACTAAATTTTCCGAAGTCATCACTTCTAAAATAGAACGTGAATTAATTTTTTCAAAACGTAAATCTCTATTAGTTACAATTCCTTTTAGTGTTCCGTTTTCGTCAACAACTGGAATTCCGCCAATTCCGTGTTCTTTCATTAGCATTTTTGCATCGCCAACGGTTGAATTTAAAGGTAAAGTTACTGGATCTATAATCATTCCAGCTTCGGCACGTTTTACTTTTCTAACTTTTGCGGCTTGTTGCTCAATAGTCATGTTTTTGTGTAAAACACCAATTCCGCCTTCTTGTGCCATAGCAATTGCCATAGAACTTTCGGTTACGGTATCCATTGCTGCAGAAACGATTGGAACGTTTAGCGTAATATTTTTAGAAAATTTTGATTGAATGGAAACTTCTCTTGGTAAAATATCTGAAAAATTTGGAACCAAAAGAACATCATCGTAAGTTAAACCTTCACCAATGATTTTTGAGTTGTGTGCGTTCATTGCAATTTGTAGTTGTAGTTAAATTGCGTGCAAATATAGTAAAAAAAGTATTCAGTCTTCAGTTTTCGGCAATCAGTTTTATTGTAAAATAATAATAGCCCAGATAGAAATGGAAAGCATTTTATTGAATAATTCTATTTTTTGTTGTGCTGAAAAAGCGACCAACGATCCCGAAACTTCGGGACTTTTTAGTGCTTACAAAAAAGGAATTATTGATAAAATCTTGGAATGGATAGCTGGATTGGCTTCTGAAAGAGAAATTAATGGTATTTCCCAAATAATTTTGAAGCTTCGTTGTAAGCACTTTCAAAACTCATTGCGCTTAAATTTGTTTCAGCTTTTTGGGCAGTAAAATAGGAGAGAAGTTTCTCGGTTGGCATGTTTCCGGTTAAATCGTCTTTTGCCATTGGACAACCGCCAAAACCTTGAATTGCACCGTCAAATCGTGTACAACCTGCTTTGAAAGCTGCATCCACTTTTTCGTGCCATTTGTCTGGCGTTGTGTGAAGATGTGCGCCAAACTCAATTTCGGGATATTTTGGAATTAAATTGGAGAATAAATAATCAATAACTTCTGGTGTTGAGCTTCCAATAGTATCAGAAAGCGAAAGGATTTTTACGCCCATTTTTGCTAATTTTTCTGTCCATTCGCCAACGATTTCCACATTCCAAACATCGCCATACGGATTGCCAAATCCCATCGATAAATAGGCGACAACTTCTTTGTTTGTTGCGTTTGCGATGTCTAAAATCTCTTGAAGTGTAACTAAACTTTCAGCTATGGTTTTGTGCGTATTTCGCATTTGGAAATTCTCTGAAATCGAAAAAGGAAAGCCCAAATATTGAATTTCTTTATGAACAGACGCTAATTTTGCACCTTGTGTGTTAGCTATAATTGCCAGAAGTTTGCTTTCGGTTTTTGATAAATCCAATTGTGCCAAAACTTCTGCGGTGTCAACCATTTGCGGAATGGCTTTAGGCGAAACAAAACTACCAAAATCTAGCGTGTCAAATCCTACGCGAAGCAACGACTGAATGTATTGCACTTTGGCTTCGGTAGGAATAAACGTTTTGATGCCTTGCATGGCATCGCGCGGACATTCTATGATTTTGACTTTTTTCATTGGATGCCAAATATACTAAAGAATTCTCTTTTTACGAAATCGTTTTTTATAACTATTTTTCATAAGTATTACACTTTTTGGTAATAATTAAAAATATTACGCTTTTTGGTAATAATTCAATTTATTACGCTTTTTGGTAATAATTTGTATTTTTCTAAAATATTTTTCTATATTTGAACTATGATTGTGATACTTACAGCCGATATAATCAACTCAAGAAAGCTTTCTTCCAAGAAATGGATGAATGATTTTAAGCAATTACTCAATAGTTTTGGAAAGTCTCCAAACGATTGGGAAATCTATCGTGGCGACGAATTTCAGTTGGAAATTAAAAATCCAGAAGATGCTTTTTGGATTGCTTTTCAGCTAAAAGCTTTTTTTAAATCAATCAATTTAGATGTTAGAATGAGTTTGGGTTTTGGAGATAAAACGTATAAAACCAAAAAAATAACCGAAAGTAACGGAAGTGCTTTTATTCGTTCAGGAGAATTATTTGAAACCTTAAAAAAGCAAAAAATTAACTTAGCTGTTAATTCTGGAAATGTTGATTTTGACGAAGAATTCAATTTGATAGTACAATTAAGTATGTCTTTTATGGATAGTTGGTTGCAGCAATCGGCTGAATTTGTATTGATTGCCATTCAAAATCCAACACTTTCTCAGGAAGAAATTGGTTCAATGCTAGGAATAAATCAAGCTGCAGTTAGTCGAAGACAAAAACGTTCTCAATATGAATTAATGTTGCAAGTAGAACGTTATTTTAGAAAAAAAATTAAATCACTTGAAGTATGATTATTTTTGTAAAACTTCTTTTAGCACATTTAATTGGCGATTTTTTATTGCAACCAACGTCATGGGTTGAAAATAAAGAAAAGAAAAAACACAAAAGTCTGTATTTGTATTTGCATACTTTTCTTCACGGTGCAATTGCTTGGATTTTGGTTGGAGAAAAAGATTTTCTTTGGTTTGCTGTTCTTTTAGCAATTTCTCATGGATTTATCGATTTCTTGAAATTATATTTCCAGACCAAGAAAACAAAGCGAATATGGTTTTCAATAGATCAAGTTTTGCATTTGATTGTAATTTGTTTAATTACAGTAATTTATTCTAATTTAGAAGTTGATTTGACTATTTATAGTTATTATTTTTGGATTGTACTTACAGGTGTGATTTTGCTAACAAAGCCAACATCAATAATCATTAAAAACATTATTTCAATTTGGACACCCGAAAATAAAACCAAAGACAATTCGCTTCAAAATGCTGGAAACTACATCGGAATTTTGGAACGTCTTTTTGTGTTTTGTTTTATTCTGACAGGTCATTTTGAAGCCATCGGATTTTTATTAGCAGCAAAATCTATTTTCCGTTTTGGCGATTTGAAAGAAGCCAAAGACCGAAAATTAACCGAATATGTTTTAATTGGAACGTTGCTGAGTTTTGGCGTTGCACTTCTAATTGGACTTTTGGTGCAAATAAGTTTAGGATTTCCGTTTTAAAATCGCTTGATTAATTTCTTTCACCAATTTTGGTCCTTCATAAATAAACCCAGTATAAAGTTGTACCAAACTTGCTCCGGCTTCTAGTTTCTCAATGGCATCATCGGCTGTGTGAATTCCACCAACACCAATAATTGGAAACGCTTTATTACTTTTTTCCGAAAGAAAACGTATCACTTCAGTGGAACGTTTTGTTAACGGTTTTCCAGATAATCCGCCAATTTCTGCCATAACTTCAGGATTATTTTCAGTTTTTAAATTTTCTCTTGAAATAGTAGTATTTGTAGCAATAACTCCAGCAATTTTGGTTTCGTTGATAATGTCAATAATATCCAAAAGTTGTTCATTAGTCAAATCAGGAGCTATTTTTAACAAAATTGGTTTTCTAGTTGCGTGTTCCGAGTTTCGGGTTTCGAGTTTTGTTAATAAATCTGTCAACGGTTTTTTATCCTGTAATTCGCGAAGATTTGGTGTATTTGGCGAACTTACATTGACTACAAAATAATCCACATAATCAAACAAAGCGTCAAAACAAATCAGGTAATCATCAACAGCTTCGTCGTTTGGCGTGATTTTGTTTTTACCAATATTTCCCCCAATTAATACATTTTTATTTTTTTTCAAACGCTCAACCGCTTCAAAAACGCCACCGTTATTAAAACCCATTCGGTTGATAATGGCGTTATTTTTTTTCAATCGGAATAAACGTTTTTTTGGATTTCCTTCTTGTGGTTTTGGTGTTAATGTTCCAATTTCGATGAAACCAAATCCAAAGTTAGAAAGCTCTTTATACAACTTAGCATCTTTATCAAAACCTGCTGCTAATCCAACTGGATTTTTGAATTTTAAACCAAAAACTTCTGTTTCTAATCGTTTATCTTTTACTTCAAATAAAGAAGTGCAAATGCTAGAAAAAAAAGGAATTTTAGAAAAAAATTGAATAGCCGAAAAACTGAAATAATGTACTTTTTCTGGATCAAACCAAAAAAGTATCGGACGAATAATT
>DAOLYL010000072.1:4478-6206 GCA_035425765.1 Flavobacterium sp.
TATGATTTCAGAAGCACAATTTCAACACGAACTTGAATTAATTATAAAAAATGGCATTCGCGAAGACATTGGTCCAGGCGATTTTAGCTCGTTGGCTTGCATTCCTGCTGATGCCAAAGGAAAAGCAAAGCTTCTTGTGAAAGACGAAGGAATTATTGCTGGCGTTGCATTTGCCAAAATGATTTTTGCCGAAGTCGATGCAAATTTAATTGTAGAAACATTCATCAATGACGGCGAAAAAGTAAAATATGGCGATGTCGTTTTTCACGTTTCAGGAAGTTCACAATCCATTTTAAGAGCAGAACGTTTAGTACTGAATTCGATGCAAAGAATGTCCGCAATTGCTACAAAAACCAATCATTTTGCACAACTTTTAGAAGGAACAAAAACTAAAATTCTCGATACTAGAAAAACAACGCCAGGTTTTCGTGCTTGCGAAAAATGGGCTGTGAAAATCGGCGGTGGCGAAAACCATCGTTTTGCCTTGTATGATATGATTATGTTGAAAGACAATCACAACGATTTTGCTGGTGGAATTTCAAAAGCAATAACTAAAACCAAAGCTTTTTTAGCTGAAAACAATCTCGATTTAAAAATTATTGTCGAAGCTAGAAATTTAGACGAAATCAAAGAAATCCTTAAAAACGAAGGTGTTTATCGAATTTTGATTGACAATTTCAATTTCGAAGATACAAAAACAGCCGTTGCTTTAATTGGCGATAAATGTTTAACCGAAAGTTCAGGAAATATCAACGAAAAGACCATTCGAGAATATGCTAATTGTGGCGTTGATTACATTTCATCTGGTGCGTTGACACATTCGGTTTATAATATGGATTTGAGTTTAAAAGCCATCTAAATGTCATCACCAATCGAAAATAAATTGATGAAACTGCCTGTAATTAAACAGGTTATATTGCTATTGCAAAAAATAAAATTGCCGTGGTTATACGGACTTTCGCTTTATGATTTGCTCGATATTTATTTCATAGGTATCATCGAAGGCGCAATTTCTTATCGTGCCGCAGCCATTGCTTGGAGTTTTTTTATGGCGTTATTTCCGTTTATGCTGTTCATTTTCAACTTAATACCATATATTCCAATTGAAGGTTTTCAGGAAGATTTTCTCGGATTTGTGCAACAAAACGTTCCGCCAACAACATTCGAAGCCATTCAATCCATCATCGATGATATTCTTAATAATAGTAACACGGGATTAATTTCTACTGGTTTTTTCATGGCTATAATATTGATGACCAACGGAGTAAATGCAATTCTTGGCGGTTTTGAAAATTCTCATCACATTGATTTTTCACTCAAAAGAAAGTTTTTTCGCCAATATTTTGTGTCTTTATTGTTGTCCTTATTGTTGTCATTTTTCTTGATAATTACCGTTGCAGCCATTGTAATTCTGGAAGTTATCATCCAAAAAACGATTATTCAAGACGTGCTTTCCGATAAAATTTCACTGCTTGAAACCGGTCGATACATTTTCGTAATTCTAATGATTTTGTTCTCAACATCGTTGCTTTTCAAATTCGGAGTAAAACGCGAAAAAAACCGCGCATTCATTTCCATTGGTTCAGTTTTTACCACAATTTTAATCATTTTATCGTCCTATTTTTTCGGAATTTGGGTAGTGAAATTCTCAAAATACAACGAACTTTACGGTTCGATTGGAACACTTTTGGTCGTCATGTTTTACGTTTGGATCAACTGCATGATACT
>DAOLYL010000072.1:6306-10868 GCA_035425765.1 Flavobacterium sp.
CACTTCCATCAGGGTTAAAAAAACAAACTAATCGCATTTTTTAAATGAATTATTTTATAGAAGTAATAGTTCCGTTATCACTACCTAAAACCTTTACTTACAGGGTTTCAGAAGCTGAATATTATTTCATAAAAAAAGGAATGCGAATTGCTGTTCCATTTGGTAAAAATAAAGTGTACACGGCTTTAGTTATTGATTTGCATCAAAATCCGCCAACCTTATACGAAGCCAAAGAAATTCATCAAATTCTGGATGAAAAACCAATCGTAAATGAACTCCAAATCAAACATTGGTTTTGGATTGCTTCCTATTATATGTGCAATATTGGCGATGTTTATCGTGGTGCGTTGCCATCGGCATTGGTTTTAGAAAGTGAAACCATCATCACGTTACAAACTTCAACTGTTGTCAATGAAACCGAATTGTCTGACGACGAGTTTTTAATTTACGAAGCGTTGCAACATCAATCGTCGTTAAAAATTCAAAATATTGTTGATATTCTCAATAAGAAAACGGTTTTTCCGGTTATTCAAAAACTGTTGAATAAAAATATCGTTACGCTTCAAGAAGAAATTCAAGAAGAGTACAAGCCAAAATTGGTTAAATACATTCGTTTGCATCAGGATTATCAAGAAGAAAGTAAGTTGGTTGAACTTTTGGATAATTTTAATAAAAATGCCAACAAGCAGAGAGAACTGGTTTTGCAGTATTTTCAATTGCAAGCACAACAGAAAAATCCAATTTCGATAAAACAATTAACTGAAACAGCCAGCGCTTCATCATCGATTGTAAAAGCATTGGTCGAAAAAAATATTTTTGAGGAATATCACATTCAAGAAGACCGAGTAAATTTTGATAAAAATAAAACCGAAAATCAACTCGATTTAAGTCAAGCGCAACAAACAGCATTCGACGAAATTGAAAAATCATTCTTAGAAAAAGATGTTTGTTTGCTTCACGGCGTAACGTCTAGCGGAAAAACCGAGATTTATACGAAACTAATAGAAGACTATATTAAGGAAGAAAAACAGGTTTTATATCTTTTGCCGGAAATTGCGTTGACGACACAACTTGTTTCTCGATTAACACAATATTTTGGGAATAAAGTTGCCGTTTTTCATTCGAAGTATAATAATAATGAAAGAGTAGAAGTTTGGCAAAATGTGCTTCAAAATTCTGTGAAAGCTCAAATTGTTATTGGAGCAAGATCGGCTTTGTTTTTGCCATTTTCCAATTTAGGATTAATCATCGTTGATGAAGAACACGAAGCAACATTCAAGCAATATGATCCAGCTCCAAGATATCACGCTCGTGATTCGGCAATAGTTTTGGCAAATTCACATCAAGCTAAAGTTTTATTGGGTTCGGCAACGCCAAGTATCGAAACGTATTATAATGCAACTTCGGGAAAATTTGGATTAGTTACTTTAACAGAACGTTTCGGAAATGTACAAATGCCTGATATAGAATTGGTCGATTTGAAAGACAGCTATTTCAGAAAAAAAATGAAAGGTCATTTCAGTTTGACTTTAATTGAGCAAATCACCGAAGCTTTTTCTAACGGTGAACAAGTAATTTTATTTCAAAACCGTCGCGGATTTTCTCCTGTAATTGAATGTTTGACTTGTGGTCATGTGCCGCAATGTCCGCAATGTGATGTGAGTTTGACGTTTCATAAATTTAAAAATCAGTTGCGTTGTCATTATTGTGGACATAGTATTGCAAAACCAACGAATTGTCATGCGTGTTCGAGTGTGGATTTAGAAACCAAAGGTTTTGGAACGGAACAAATCGAATTGGAATTAGCAGAATTGTTTCCGAATAAGAATATCAAGCGAATGGATCAAGACACAACTCGCGGTAAATACAGTTTTGAAAAAATCATCGACGGATTTAAAAATCGTGAAATTGATGTTTTGGTCGGAACACAAATGCTTGCCAAAGGTTTGGATTTTGATAATGTATCGTTAGTTGGCGTAATGAATGCCGACAATATGTTGTATCATCCTGATTTTCGTGCGTTTGAAAGAAGTTATCAAATGTTGACACAGGTTTCAGGAAGAGCTGGACGTTCAGAAAAAAGAGGAAAAGTTGTTATTCAAACCTATAATCCGTTGCACAATATTATTCAGCAAGTTTCTAATAATGATTATGAAGGAATGTATAAGGAACAACTATATGAACGACAAATTTATAAATATCCGCCATTTTTTAGGTTAATTCGGTTAACGTTAAAGCATCGTGATTTTGAAAAACTAAAAGAAGGTTCGATGTGGTTGTATCAAGTGTTGCAACAAAATCTTTCTGTTCCTGTTCTTGGTCCAGAAGAACCAGCGATTGGTAGAATTAGAAATGAATACATTCGAACAGTTATGGTGAAAATTCCAAGCGAAACGAATTTGCAAAGCACAAAAAAAACTATCCAGAAAGTTCTGAATAGTTTTGATGTGGTTTCGCAATACAGAACAATTAAAGTTACTGTAAATGTTGATTTTTATTAAGCAATAGCAAGAGCTTTTATCAAATCTTCTTTTTTATTGCGACTTAAAGGTATTTTTGTTACACCAATTTCTGCGAATTTACTGTTAAAACGTTCTACTTTATCAATATTTATAATGTATGACTTGTGAACTCTAATAAATTTATCTTTTGATAAATCTTTTTCAAAAGATTTCATTGTAGAAAGAACTAAGTTACTATCTTCTTCAGTAACTACTTTTACATAATCACCATACGCTTCAATCCATTTGATTTTATTAGTGTAAACCTTAAGTTTTTTAAGATTACTCTTAATAAAGATATGTTCACCTTCTTCTTCTTGATTTTCTTTTTTAAGCATATGGAAATCCATTGCTCTTCTAACTGAAGCATTAAAACGATCCAATGCAATTGGTTTTTGTAGGTAATCCGTTGCATCATAATCGAACGCTTTCATAGCATATTCCGCCTTTGACGTAATAAAAATGATTTGCGGTTTTACTTTTAATCCATCAAGAAAATCAAATCCGCTGATGACTGGCATTTCAATATCTAGAAATATTAAGTCAACAGTATGAACTGACATGCAATTTTTTGCTTCAATTGCATTAGAAAAATCACCTACTAAATGTAAATTAGGATGATTATTTACTAACTTTGCGATGATCATTCTTTGTATCGAACTATCATCAACGACTACACAATTTAGTTTCATATTTTATTGTATTATAGATTTGGTTCGGTAAAAGTATATACTTTATTTCATTCCACCTAACATTTTATCGATTATTTTTGCTTTTAAACGATATTTTTTACTTTTAGACGATTTATTGCATTATCTCGTTAATATTCCAAAAAGATTATTTATCTTCGCGCCCAATTTAAAATTAACACATATTTATTATGAATCATTACGAAACTGTTTTCATCTTAAATCCCGTTTTATCTGAAGTTCAGGTAAAGGAAACAGTAAGCAAGTTTGAAGAATTTCTTACTTCCAGAGGAGCAAAGATGGTATCGAAAGAGGATTGGGGCTTAAAAAAATTAGCTTACGAAATCCAAAACAAAAAAAGTGGTTTTTACCATTTATTTGAATTCCAAGTTAGTCCAGAAGTACTTATTGCTTTTGAAACTGAATTTAGACGTGACGAAAGAGTTATGCGTTTCTTAACTGTAAGTTTAGATAAACACGCTATCTCTTGGGCAGAAAGAAGAAGAACAAAATTAAAAGAATCTAAAGCTTAATCATCATGGCAAATTTGCAACAATCGGCTTCAGGAAAAAAAGACGGAGATATTAGATATCTTACTCCTTTAAATATTGACACGAACAAAACTAAAAAATACTGTCGTTTCAAAAAATCAGGAATCAAATACATCGATTATAAAGATGCTGATTTCCTTTTAAAATTTGTTAACGAACAAGGTAAAATTTTACCACGTCGTTTAACTGGAACTTCATTGAAGTACCAAAGAAAAGTGTCAGTAGCTGTTAAAAGAGCTCGTCACATTGCTTTAATGCCATATGTGGCTGATTTATTAAAATAATATAAATAATAGTTGTTGTCTCGTTGTACTGCAACGAGACTAACTTCTCTAATACAAGGACAACAACATGGAACTTATCTTAAAACAAGACGTTCAGAATTTAGGATTTAAAGATGACGTAGTAACAGTAAAAAACGGTTATGGTCGTAATTATTTAATTCCACAAGGTTTTGCTGCATTAGCAACTCCTTCTGCTAAAAAAGTTTTAGCTGAAAATTTAAAACAAAAAGCACACAAAGAAGCTAAAATTGTTGATGATGCTAAAAAAATAGCTGAGGCATTAAAAGCTTTAGATATTAAAATCACAGCAAAAGCTGGTGGAGAAAAATTATTTGGTTCAATCACTAACATTGATATAGCTTCGGCTTTAGAAACTGCAGGTCAACCAATTGATAGAAAATTCATCACAAGCGGTGTTGTAAAACGTACTGGTAAATATGCTGCTACTGTGAGATTACACAGAGAAGTAGTTATTGAATTACCATATGAAATCGTAGCTGAAGTTTAATATTTCAACATACAAAACAAAAAGTCCCG
>DAOLYL010000073.1:0-10853 GCA_035425765.1 Flavobacterium sp.
AACTGAAATGCTCAACGATGTTACGGCACATGCTGAAATGCAAGCCATAACTTCGGCGGCAAATTATATTGGTGGAAAATATTTGAAAGGTTGCGCGCTCTATGTTACGCTTGAACCATGTCAAATGTGTGCTGGCGCTTTGTATTGGAGCCAAATTTCAAAAATAGTTTTTGGCGCACGCGATGAACAACGTGGTTTTATGACTTTAGGAACTCAATTACATCCAAAAACGGAAGTAAAATTTCGTGTTTTGGAGAAAGAAGCATCGGAATTGATGATTCGTTTTTTTGCAAACAAAAGGAAAAAATAATCTACCTTTAACATACTATTTAGTAGTTATTCACGTTTTAGTATAAATCAACTTGATCAATATGGAAAAAATTAAATCTTCGATAATTATTGGTGTTGCCATAATTATCACCGCTTGGATTTTGGGAAAATCATTTCAAAACCGCAATCAAAATCTAGATTCAATATCAGTAATTGGTTTAGGAACAAAAGATTTCGTTTCAGACGAAATTCTTTGGTCGGGTAGTTTTAATGCGCAAAGTATGGACATCAAAACGGCTTACAACAAGATAGTTTCCGACCAAAAAATAGTTCGTGATTTTTTTATTGCTAAAGGATTTAAAACCAACGAATTTAGTTTTGGAGCAGTAAATTTTCAGAAGAAATTCAGAGAAATTAGAAGTGAGAATAATGAAAATTCATATCAAACTAAGTACGAACAAGTGTTTGATGGCTATGAAGCAACACAAACCATTTCATTTTCGGCAAAGAAAAACCCAAGTTTAATGAAACGCATCGAGGATGTTTCTGGAAAAACATCAGAATTGGTTAATTCAGGAATTGAGTTATCCTCTAATTCCATTCAATATACTTTTTCGGGCTTGTCAAGTTTAAAGCAAAGCTTGATTGAAAATGCTACTAAAGATGCCAACGAAAGAGCGTCAAAAATTGTAAAAACTGCCGATGGAAGTTTGGGGAAATTAAAACGAGCTAGTATGGGAGTTTTTCAAATAACTGGTCAAGGTTCAACAGAAGACGACAGTTATGGCGGAATAAATGATACTTACAGTAAAAATAAAACCGCTCGAATTACCGTTAGATTGGAATATGAATTAGATTAATTTTCGAAACGTTAGAAAATAAAAAAACCGTCTTTTTTGAGACGGTTTTTTTATTTTTATTCTTTTAGAAACTTTGTCTTTAAAGTTCCTTTATTGGATAATATAGTAATTATATAACTTCCAGATTTTAAACTTGAAACATCAATACTTTTGCTTGGATTTTTCTCAGAAAATAGCAATTGACCTAACATGTTATAAATATTTATTTCTTTTATTTCCAGAAGTTCTTTTGTTTCAATATTCAATTCTGATTTTACAGGAACAGGAGATAGTGAAAATAAATTATTTACAAAGTCCACTGTATTTAATTGATTAACTATTCTTGTTGTATATGTATTGGTAATTATTGGCAAATTGTAATCAAAGTAAATAGCAGCAGTGTTGCTAATATTTGTACCAAGTGTTAACGTAGATTTAGTTTTGATTTTAAAAGCTACATAACCATCGTTATTAGCATCATCAAAAGGAAGGTTGATGTTTTCAAATATAAATTCTACTTGATTATTATTTAAAATTTTTGTTGTGAATGAATGACTTGCAGATAGAACGGTTAAAGTATTAATATCAAATTTACTTGTATCGATATTGTCGCGAATTACAACAAATTCCGCATTTGCAGTTCCTGTATTCTCAAAACGAATAACATAAGTCAAAAATTTTCCAACTTCACTAAGCAATAATTCTTCACCTTGAGTACATGTTTTATCATTTGGATCATAGGAACCAACTACAATTTGGTTTAAGGTTGATGTATTGTTTAGTGGTGTTTCATCGCTGTTGTTACCATCACAATTTGCTGTGAAGACCAAATTATCACCATTGTTAACTGGTGGATTTTCAGAAGGTGTATTAACATTCATTTTGAAAGTGATAATCCCGCTTTGAAAAGGTAATAAATTAGTAAAATTCCATGTTATTGAATTTGTAACTTGCGCATTTGCTGTAGGAGTAGATGAAATTAAATCCATTAAACTATCATTGAAGTTTAAATTTATACTTCCAGATTGAACTGAATTTCCTTTGTTTTTGTATATTATTTTATAATCAGAATTAAATCCTGGTCTGGCATCATTTAATGCAATTATACTTATTTCAAGGTCATTGTGAATTCCATTAGGTGAGATACAAAAATCTTGAACAATAAGATTGTTATTGGCAGATAATACTACATTAGCATTATTTGGAGTAATAGTAAAATAGGAAGGATTTTCTATTACTGGTGTAAATGTATAGTTGCCTGCTTGCACATCATAATAATTATAAAATCCTGTTTGATTTGCAATTAAATTACCTGTAGTAAAACCATTAGTAAATGTTATTTGTTGATTAGGAACGATTACATCAGAAGCATCGCATCCATTGTTATTACTGTCATAGCGAATATTTCCTTGTAGTGAATAGGTGTAACTATTATTTACTGTAAATCCATCACTTAAAGTGTAGTTTAAATTACCACTATCATCAAATACATTTACATCATATAGACCAGGAGTAGCATAACCAGGTATTGATAAGTTAACAAGTAATTCATTTTCAGAAATTATTTCAGCCCATTCTGCAGATAAAATATTAGAAAACTGATCAATAAATGAGACATTTATTATTGGAGTACTTGTCACAAAATCAACATCCTGACTTGTGATAGTAACTTGTAAATTTTGTCCTTTATTTCCATTATCAGGTGTCACTGAAATTATCGATTGACTTTGAATTAAATTACAAGCCAAAATAAGAAAACCAAGTATTATTTTTTTCATTTTCAATTATTTATAATTTGTTATGAAGTAATCAAATGTAGTCTGTTTTTTTTTACTTTCAAAATAAAATTGTTGTAAATCATTTTCAGTTTTTATTTTTTCAACAATGCTTCTATTTAACTCAGGGTTATTGATTTTCACAAGAGTCATGTTTAATTTTTTCTCAATAATTTTAGTTAGAAACTGTTTGTAATTTTCATTATTTGTGTCAATACTGCATTTATCAATTGTTTCAAAAGCGGTATTATATTCTCCAATATTAAAATAGGTTGCTGCCAAATTTATTCTTGCATCTTCGTAATTTGGGGAAATATTTAATGCTTCTTTATAATGTTTTATCGCATTTTTAGTGTCATTATTTTTTATATATGTCGATGCTAAGTCATTAATAATTATAATATTATAAGGGTTTCTTTTGTATGCGTTTTTAAAATATTCTAACGACTCTTCAAAATTCTCTTTATAATAGATTCCTTTTGCAATATGCCAATCATTTGGGAAACCATAAGTGTCAATAATTGAAAATGAAGTATTTGCTTTTTTAAATTCTAATATTGTTGTTTCGTAGTCTAATTTTTTTTCTAAATCAAGAGCTTTTGCTATATGTTTTTCTCCTGATATGGCACTAGCTGTAATTATAATGCTATATGTCAGAAATGAAAAAAAGAATGTAAAAAAAAGGAAAGGAGAAAGTTTATATATTTTTGTTTCTCGAGATAATAGATATTTTGAACTTATTATTGAAAAAACTACCATCAATAGAATTTGATGCTCAATCCGACTTAATGGAAAATCAAAAAATGCTACAATCAGATAGCAAAAGACAAAAAATAATAAATAAACTACTTTTTTCTTTTCTGTTGGATTGACTTTATTTTTCGTTAAAATTATTGCTTGATATATTATTATAAAAAAAAGACCTAAATAGCATAAAAAGCCAAACAGTCCAATTTCTGAAAATACATGTAAAAAATCATTATGAGGATTAGCAATTATAGTTCTTGAATTTATTATTGAAGAGTCTTGAAAATTATATAATCCATATTTCGGATATGCAATCATCCAATTTCCTAAACCAACACCACTTAAAA
Organism: Flavobacterium sp.; assembly: GCA_035425765.1. Classification (GTDB taxonomy): domain Bacteria; phylum Bacteroidota; class Bacteroidia; order Flavobacteriales; family Flavobacteriaceae; genus Flavobacterium. The sequence goes on from DAOLYL010000073.1 coordinate 3,979, forward strand.
TATTATCTTGTATCATGTAGATAGATTGTTTCCAATACTCTACTCTCGATAATAGTGTATATGACGAAAATAATCTTTTAAAATACATTGATGTAGTTTCTGGGAAATCACTAAAATTTGTTTTTATACAAGAAAAAAAATAAACAACACTACTAATTGCTGAGATAAAAACAACAAGAAGCCATCGGCCTATTTTCTTTGAAAATCTATTTTTAATTTCATGAATAAAAACTAAGAAAAAATAAACACATAAGGCTATTAAAACTACTCTAGTTCTAAGTAAGATTAGCAATACAACAGTAATTATTATTGCTACAAAAGAAATAAATCTCACTTTTTTTGACATTAAAAGGCCAATAAAATAAAACGGTAAACAAAAAAATAAAATTGAAGACAAAAAGTTTTTATTGCCAAATGTTCCAGTTATATTATGAACATTAACAAATAAATTTTGATTGTTTATTGTTTTATTAGTGAAAGCTAATGTTGCAATACTAATTGATATGAGGCCAAAAATAATTATTGAAACAATAATTTTATTTAAGTCAACTAATTTTTTGACTAAAAGATGTCTAATTATAATAAAAAAAAGGAAAAATAGAATATACTTAGAAAGTATAACATTACTTAGTTCATAGATGTTTGATTTTGAAATAGAAATAATTCCAAATGAAATGAAGCCTATAAAGAGTATAACTAATTTATCAATTATAAAGTAATCATTAATTTTTTTATTGACTATTAAAAATAAAAAGATTATGAATAAAATGACTGTTGTTAATAATTGTCTTGCAAGTAGAAATGGATCCGAAACTGTACTAAAAAAAACAAAAGGAAGTGAAACAAAATAAATAAATAAAAAGAAATTAAAACTTTTCACTCTGTTAATTAAATCCATATAAGTAAATTTTAAATGCCCTTCAAAATTACATCTATTTATAATATATTTTTATATTTATGCTTTTTTCTAACCCAATGCAATGTCCCAAAGAAATCAGGTATATTTAATATTATTACACATTGGATTAGGAATTTTAATTGCTAAACTTCCTTTTTTTTCAAAGTTTTATGCAATTCTAATTTTTTTTGTTGGACTATTTATCGTTTTAAAAAATAAAAACAGAAACAACGAAATACTTTATGTAATAGCATATGTTGCAGGTAGTGAAGTATTATTAAGAACTACCAATGGAGGTTTTTTTTACGAGTACGGAAAGTACCTAATGCTTTTTTTTACTTTTTTAGGATTTTTATTGTCAGGTCTGCCAAAAATTAAAAATCCGTATTGGTTTTTTTTATTTTTACTTTTGCCTTCCATTTTTATCTCTTTTCATTTTTTAGAAAATGATTACAGAAGAAAAATTTCCTTTGAAATATTAGGACCAATTTGTCTTGGGTTATTGTCTGTTTATAACTACAATAAGTCTCTTTCTTTAAAAGAGATTAAGATTATTTTGAGTAGTATAGGATTCCCTTTAGTCACCACTTGTTTTTATTTGATCATAAACTATACGTACAATCTTGATAAAGTAAATATGTATGGATCAAATTTTTATTATTCAGGAAATTTTGCGCCAAACCAAATCGCTACAGTCCTAGGATTTGGTTTTTTTATTTATTTTTTAAAAGTTTTTCAAGCTAAAAAGTATTCAATAGTCTTTTATTTTTATCTATTGTTATTTTGTTTAATTTTTTACAGAGGGTTATTGACCTTTTCTCGCGGTGGAATCGTAACGGGTATCATTGCAATTTTCTGTTTCATTTTAATACTTCATTTATCAAAAGTAAATACTTCCAGAGTGAAAGAATATATACTCATATTCATTTTATTCTTGTCGGTAATTACAATTGTTGATTATCAAACAAAAAATAGTTTATCAAGCAGATATACAAATATAACTAAGTTTGATTTTAGTGAAAAAAAGTTAAAAAAGGGAAGATATATGCTAGTTTCTTCTGATGTTAATAATTTCATTGAAAATCCTGTTTTTGGAGTTGGAGTAGGAGTTGGGCAAGAAATTAGAAAAGCAAACTATAACAATAATATAAATACCCATAGCGAAGTAACACGATTAGTGTCAGAACACGGTCTGCTTGGGCTTACTTGTTTTTTTACGCTCATTATTTTCCCAATAATTAACTTTAAACACAATATAGGGAATATCTATTTAATTCCTTTTTTCGTTTTTTGGTTTTTATCAATAAATCATTCAGCTACAAGAATTATTCTTCCTTTATTTTTATATTCCTTGACAGTAATAAAAATTTATCCTAATCAAGAAGAAAGAAATTAAACTTGAATGAAATTCTAATTTTATTTAAATTGAATTAAACAAAAAAACCGCTCATCTTTCGAAAAGCGGTTTTTCATTTTCTGAATTTATTTCAGAATTATTCTTTAATTTTTTTTCCTTGATCATCATAAAAATGATATTCAAGATACGTGTAAGCGTCACGAGGTATGATTTTCACCCATTTTTTATGTTCAAAAAACCATTTTGAACGTAATGATGGAAAACCTTTGGTAAGGTATGCTGCCACAAAAGGATGAACGTTTAGTTTTATTTTTTTGTGGTCTTTAATGATTTTTTCAAGCGAAAAAGTAATCTTGTCAATAATCTGGATTGGTGCATCTACATCGCCACTCAAATTATTTGGATTTTCTTCTCTTGTTTCAATATTTACTTCTGGTCTTACGCGTTGACGAGTAATTTGAACTAATCCAAATTTACTTGGCGGTAAGATTTTGTGTTTGGCTTTATCATCGCTCATTTCTTCTCTAAGGAAGTTGAACAACACTTGACGGTTATCAGAATTTTGCATATCGATAAAATCAATTACAATAATTCCACCCATATCGCGAAGTCGCAATTGTCGTGCAATTTCTGCAGCAGCAATCATGTTTACTTCTAATGCTGTATCTTCTTGGTTAGAAGCTTTGTTCGAACGATTTCCACTGTTTACATCAATAACATGAAGTGCTTCAGTGTGTTCAATAATCAAATAAGCACCTTTGCTCATGGAAACAGTTCTTCCGAAAGAGGTTTTTATTTGTCTTTCGATGTGGTATTTCTCAAACAACGGCGTGTCTTTTGATTGATAAAACTTTACGATTTTTTGTTTCTCCGGAGCTATTTCGGCTAAATAGTCCTTTGTTTCTTGATACAACTCTTCATCATCTGTTTGAATACTCGTGAAAGTATCATTGAATACATCTCTAAGAATTGACGAAGCTTTGTTTAGCTCGCCTAAAATCTTCGACGGATGATGAGCAGTTGGTAATTTTTTACACATTGCAGTCCATCTATTCATTAAGTTCTGCAAGTCTTTTTCTAATTCGATTGTACTTTTGCCTTCGGCTACTGTTCTTACAATAACGCCAAAACCTTTTGGTTTGACTGCTTGTACTAGTTTTTTAAGTCGGTCTTTTTCTTCTTTAGATTCTATTTTTTGCGAAATAGAAATTCTATCCGAAAATGGAACTAAAACTACAAATCGTCCTGCAAATGAAAGCTCTGCGCTTATTCTTGGACCTTTTGTTGAAATAGGTTCTTTTACTACTTGAACTAATACAGATTGATTGGCACTCAGAATATCTGAAATTGCACCATTTTTATCAATCTCTTTTTCAAACTGAAAGTTTTTTAGGGAGAAATCTTTTATTTTACCTGCGCTTACAAGTTTTATGAATTTCAAATAAGAAGCTAAACTCGGGCCTAAATCATGATAATGTAAAAAAGCATCTTTTTCATAGCCAACATTTACAAAAGCAGCATTTAATCCAGCAACTGGTTTTCTGATTTTGGCAATAAATATATCGCCAACCTGAAAGTTGCTTGTGTCTTCTTGTTTGTGTAATTCAATTAGTTTTCCATCTTTTAATAAGGCAAAATCTACAGCATCTTCACCACTACGGATGATTAATTCTTTATTCATGTTGTAAATTTTTATCCGAACTTTTTGGCAATAGGCAATAGGCAATAGGCAATAGGCAAAAACGCTTATGGCTTATAGCTCATGGCTTACGGCTAATTGTAAGGATGGATTAAACATTTTAAACAGGTATTTTGTTACCCGGAGAAGTTCAGATTGTTAGATTTCTAGATTTCTAGATTGTTAGATAAAAGTATCTAATTTTCTAAGAAGTCTAAATTTTCTAAAAAGTCTAATCTTCCATTTCAATGAACGTTTAAAAAGAAAAAAGTAGTTTAGAACTACTTTTTCTTTTTGTGACGGTTAGCTCTCGCTCTCTTTTTACGTTTGTGAGTCGCTACCTTATGTCTCTTTCTTTTTTTACCACTTGGCATACGTTAGGGTTTAGTGATTAATAATAAGTTTATACTGGTACTTCAGTATTTGTTTTAACTGATTCTACAAATACTTTTGCAGGTTTAAATGCAGGAATGTTGTGTGCAGGAATCTTGATAGTTGTATTTTTTGAAATGTTTCTTCCAGTTTTTTCAGCTCTAGTTTTGATAATAAAACTACCAAAACCTCTTAAATAAACATTATCACCAGTTTCTAAAGAAGTTTTTACTTCTTCCATAAACGCTTCAACTGTTGCTTGAACATCTCCTTTTTCAAGACCTAATTTTTCTGAAATCTTTGCTACGATATCTGCTTTCGTCATTTTCTTTCGTATTTAATATTATGTGTAATTTTTTGAGGTTGCAAATATATGAATTAAAAAAACAATATTTCAAGCATAATCTATTAAAATTTAATCACATAAAGATTTATTTTTGCAAACTACTTTTTTGCTATGAAATTCGCTAACTCTTTAGTTCAATGGTATTTAGAAAACAAACGTGATTTGCCTTGGCGAAACACGACAAATCCATATCCAATTTGGCTTTCCGAAATAATGCTCCAACAAACGCGAGTGGCTCAAGGTTTGCCTTATTTTTTACGATTTACCGAAGCTTTTCCAACAGTATTTGATTTGGCGAAAGCCGATGAAGAACAAGTGCTAAAACTTTGGCAAGGTTTGGGTTATTATTCAAGAGCTAGAAATTTACACAAAACGGCTCAGCAAATTGCTTTTGAACTTGATGGAAATTTTCCTTCTTCCTATAAAGAATTATTGAAATTAAAAGGAATTGGCGAATATACAGCCGCAGCCATTGCTTCGTTTGCTTATAACGAAAATGTTCCTGTGGTTGATGGAAATGTGTTTCGGGTTTTGTCGCGCTATTTCGATATTGAAACCGATATAGCTTCGGCTGGAGCCAAAAAAGAATTTACACTTTTAGCGAGTGAATTATTGCCCAAAGGAAAAGCTAATCTTTTCAATCAAGCTATTATGGAGTTTGGCGCGTTGCAGTGTGTTCCTAAAAATCCAGATTGTTCTTCCTGTGTGTTAAACGATAGTTGTTTGGCTTTGCAAAAGAAAAAAGTAGCACAACTTCCTGTAAAATTAAAGAAAACTAAAGTTACACCTAAGTTTTTTAACTACCTTGTTTTTTTGGATGAAGATGGAAACACCTTAATTAATAAAAGAACGGAAAAAGGAATTTGGCACAATTTATATCAGTTTCCTTTATTAGAAACAGCAACAGCTCTTGATGATGAAACTATTTTAAGTCTAATTAAAGACCAAAATTTCATTGCCAACGAAATAGATACTATTGCTTTGTATAATACAGAAAACATTATTCACAAATTATCACATCAGCATTTGACGATAAAGTTTTGGAAAGTAACTGTTAAAGGAAAAATCAATGGTGGAATTGACTGTAAATCAGCAGCAGAATTTCCTTTTCCGATTGTGATTTTTAATTTTATTTCAAAATATTGGTTTTAATTTTCAAAAAAATTAGTAAATTTGATATAATTTAACTCTCAAAACAATGAATGGCACTTTAAATAAAGTAATGTTAATTGGTCACCTTGGCGACGATGTGAAAATGCATTATTTCGAAGGAGGAAATTGTATTGGGCGTTTTCCGTTGGCTACTAACGAAGTATATATCAATAAAACCACCAACGAAAAGATAACTTCTACAGAATGGCATAATTTAGTTGTTCGAAACAAAGCTGCCGAAATATGTGAAAAATACTTATCAAAAGGTGATAAAATCTATATTGAAGGTCGAATAAAATCCCGTCAATGGCAAGCCGAAGATGGAACTACAAAATATACTACAGAGATTCAGGTGACAGAGTTTACCTTCTTAACCACTAAAAAAGATGTGGAAGGAATTAAACAAAATCATGCTTCTGAACCTAAAAACACTAACTTTGAAGCGTCAAGTCCTGAGAATGATTTGCCATTTTAATGTTTTTCACACTTAGATTTTTTTGCTTTATTATTTTATGAAAAGAAAAATAATTTTCAGTTCTTTTTTTGCTTTTTTATTATTGCTAACTAGTTGTAAAGACGATGTTTTGCCAAAACCTTCTAGTCAGCTTCGATTGGATTATCCTATAGCTAGTTATGCTACTTATAGTAACGGTTGTCCATTTACGTTTGATGTGAATGAAGATGTTACCGTCAAAGAAGACAAAAATTGTGGTTTTAGCATTCAGTATCCAAAAATGAAGGCAACTATTTATTTGACTTATAAACCAGTTAATAATGATATAACAAAGTTGCTCCGCGATGCCCAAAAATTAACTTTTGAACATGTTGTAAAAGCAGATGATATTACCGAATTACCTTTTTTAAACAGAGATAAGAAAGTTTATGGAATGTTTTATAAAGTAAATGGAAATGCGGCTACCAATGCCCAATTTTATGTTACGGATAGCATCAATCATTTTGTAACAGGTTCGGTTTATTTTTATGCGAAACCAAATTTTGATTCCATCATGCCAGCCACAAGCTATGTCAAAGACGACATGCAACATTTGATGGAAAGTTTGCAGTGGAAGTA
>DAOLYL010000074.1:0-10706 GCA_035425765.1 Flavobacterium sp.
TTTATCATTACTAGTAATGTCTAAAATGGAAATCCAAAAATGCTTTACCTCGCCTTGCTTGTTTTTATAGGTTATGCTGAGGTATTTGCCTTGTCTGATGGCTTCTCCAATACTAACTGTGATTTTTTTATTGGTCATTTCAATGGTTTATCCAAGTCAATTTGTGTGATTTGTAATTTCAGAAACTTTAAGTATTATCAAATATAAATAAGTTTAGTGTTTATTTACGATTTTACAATAATAAGCGGGCTTGATACTACTTTTCGATAAAAAAAGGATGACAAAATAGTAGAATGTTGGGTAATTTAATGGTTTTCGATTTATTATAAATAAATATCCTTCTAAAGGTTCTCGATTAGCTTCGCTCCGTTCGGCTTTGCCTCGGGTCAATTTTCTATTTCAAAAACTAGCGTTTTCAAAATAGAAAATCACTCGAACTGACGATGGTAGAAAAGGGAAATTATCCTCAGAACGTCACTTCGAGTGGTTTTACGCAATGCAATGGTGTATAATTGTATTGAAAAGCTAAAAGTAAAATCCTTCTAATGGTTCTCGATAAAATTTTCTATTTCAAAAACTGGCGTTTTCAAAATAGAAAATCACTCGAACTGACGATGGTAGAAAAAGGAAATTATTCTGAATACGACACTTCGAGTGGTTTTACGCAATGCAATGGTGTATAATTGTATTGAAAAGCTAAAAGTAAAATCCTTCTAATGGTTCTCGATAAAATTTTCTATTTCAAAAACTGGCGTTTTCAAAATAGAAAATCACTCGAATTGATGATAATAGAAGCAGGAACGCCATCCAAAAGCTTAATTACACATTATAATCAAGTAGCTACCTAAATACTCCAAAATAGAACCTATCATTATTTAAAAATAGAGCCAGTAAAAATTTAGTTTTCCTAAACAACACTCCATTAGTTTTATTATACATTTGTAATTCAAAATTCTTTCTTATGCACGATCATATCAAAAAACTATTTTCATCCTTCTCAAGTTCATTAATCGATGACATCGAAAAAAATGCTATAGTTCAAGAATTTAACGCAGGCGATGTTATTATGCGAACAGGTCAATACATAAAAAATACTGTTTTAGTTTTATCTGGAAAAATTAAAATTTATTGAGAAGACGATGATGGAGGTGAATTCTTTATGTATTATTTACAACCAGGTCAAGCGTGTGCTATTTCAATGATTTGCGCTACTAAAAATGAAACCAGTCAAATTATGGCTAAAGTGGTAGAAGATGTAGAATTAGTTATGGTACCGTTGCCTCTAATGGATAAATGGATGATGCAACACCGCAGTTGGTATGAATTTGTGATTGATACGTATAGAAGTCGTTTTGAAGAAGTTTTAGAAGTAGTCAATAGTATTGCTTTTAGAGCAATGGATGAACGATTGGAGTTTTATTTAAAGCGTCACAAAGATGCTTGTGGTTGTAGTGATTTGAAACTTTCTCATCAAGAAATTGCAACGGAACTAAATACCTCTAGAGAAGTAATTTCTCGTTTATTGAAAAAATTAGAACAACGCGGTGCTGTTCAATTGCACCGAAATCATATTGAGCTTTTAAAATAAATATACCTATGTGATAAAAGTTACTGACTGTGTGATTATAACTGACAATATTTGCAGTATAAAATTATACAATCATGGAATATGTAGGTTATTTTGCTTCTATCTTGATAGGAGTTGCATTGGGTTTAATTGGTGGCGGTGGTTCTATCTTGACTGTTCCCGTTCTTGTTTATCTGTTTGCTATTGAACCTGTAATAGCGACATCCTATTCCCTATTTATAGTTGGTTTAACGAGTGCCGTTGGTTCGTTCAATTATTTCAAAAAAGGATTGGTTAATATCAAAACAGCCATAGTTTTTGGTATTCCTTCTATCATTGCTGTATTTACTACCCGTGCATTAATCGTTCCTGCCATTCCCAAAGAAGTATTTACTGTAGGCGATTTTATAGTAACTAAAAGCATCTTAATGATGGTTTTATTTGCTGTGTTGATGATTGCTGCCTCATACAGTATGATTAAAAAAGATAAAAAAACAGCAAGTGACGAAAACGGTGAGCAAAAATTCAATTACCCATTAATTCTTATCGAAGGTGCAGTGGTTGGAATACTTACCGGATTAGTTGGTGCTGGCGGTGGATTTTTAATCATTCCTGCTTTAGTTATTTTAAGCAAGTTGCCAATGAAAGAAGCTGTTGGAACTTCGTTGGTTATCATTGCTGCTAAATCGTTAATTGGTTTTTTTGGCGAAAGTGGCGAAACTTCTATCGACTGGCAATTTTTGATGACTATTTCGGGGTTTGCTATTATAGGAATAGTAATCGGAACGGCAATGTCTAAAAAAATAGATGGAGCAAAATTAAAACCTGCTTTTGGATGGTTTGTCCTAATCATGGGGATTTACATTATTACTAAAGAATTATTTTTTCCAAACTAAACTTCTTGTGTGACAAAAGTCACTTGCTAAACCAATACTAATCAATACTATTGACTAACTAAAAATTTATTTAAAACTAAACATAATGGCAAATCATTATCAAATACTAATTATTGGCGGAGGAAATGCAGGTCTATCTGTAGCTTCGCAATTACTTCGAAAAAGAAGTAGTTTACAAATTGCAATTGTTGATCCCTCTGAAAAACATTACTATCAACCCGCTTGGACACTTGTAGGTGCAGGAATTTTTGATATTAACAAAACGGTTCGAAGAGAAAAAGACGTTATTCCAAAAAACACCACTTGGCTAAAAGAAGCCGTTTCAGAATTTGAACCAACGGCTAACAAAGTAAAATGTGTTTCGGGAACAGAAATAACATATGATTATATGATTGTATGTCCTGGCATTCAACTGGATTGGAATAAAATCAAAGGTCTTAAAGAAACATTGGGTAAAAACAATGTAAGTAGTAATTACGACTTCAATTCTGCTCCTTACACTTGGGAAATGATTAAGAATTTCAAAGGTGGAACGGCAGTGTTTACTAACCCTTCTACTCCTATCAAATGTGGTGGAGCGCCACATAAAATTATGTACCTAGCTGTTGATTATTGGCGTAAAAAAGGAATTCTTGATAAATGTGATGTTCATTATGTTTCAGGTGCAACAGTAATTTTTGGTGTGCCAGAATACAAAGCAACACTTGAAAAAGTATTAAAAAACGGAAATATAAAAGTACATTACAGCGCAAATACTGTTGGTATTAATGGTGATAATAAAACCATAACTTTTGAAACCAAGAACACAGAATTTGTGAAACAAGTTTTATCTGGTTCTTCGGCAGCTTGCTATAGTATTGCTGAAAACAATAGTGCAGACTCAGTTAGTAGCGTGACAATGAATTTTGATTTGTGTCATTCTGTTCCACCACAATCTGCACCTGATTTTATCAAAAATAGTCCGTTGCGAGACCAAGCCAATGCACTTGGATATGTTGAAATTGATAAAAACACCATGCAACATACTCGTTTTCCAAATGTTTTCGCTCTTGGCGATTGTACCAATGCACCATGTAGTAAAACAGGCGCAGCAATTCGTAAACAAGCACCGGTAGTTGTAACCAATTTATTGGAAGTAATGGATAAAAAAGCACTAACCGCTTCTTATGATGGTTACAGTGCATGCCCAATTCCTACGCAATACGGTAAATTAATGTTGGCTGAATTTGATTATACAAACAAGCCAAAAATGACTTTTCCATTCGACCAAGCAAAACCACGTTGGACAATGTGGCTATTAAAAACTAAAGTTTTACCTTGGTTGTACTGGAACAAAATACTAAAAGGAACGGCTTAAAAATTTATCCCATAGTTTTTTAGTTTGTTAATCCCTTTCAAGTAAAATTGAGAGGGATTTTTTATTTTCACTTATGTGATAATTATCACTTTATAAAGAGTTTTTATGTTGCAAATTTGTAGAGTGAATATTCACTAACAATTAAAATATAGAAATTATGAATGGCAAAAACAACATCGCAATTGGTTTTCTTACTATGGGATTTTTTATGGCTTATGGATTTCTGTTAATCTATTTAAGAGATTTTGCACCAGGAAAAGAGGAATGGGTAAATACATATAGCATCGGAAAGCATTTTGAAACAAGATTAGCTCACGTTCACGGAAATTTGTTTGCTTTTTTAAACATAGTAATAGGGTATCTTTTATTACATTTTCAATCAAAATTAAATAATACAAGAGCAATTTCGTGGCTAGCATTAACAGGATTATTGATGCCAATAGGAATTTTGAGTGAAGTATATTTTAGTTTACCTCCAGTATTAGTATTAATTGGAGCAATTGCAATGACAACTTCAGTAATTTGGTTAGGAATTACTTTCTTTAAAATGAAAAAAATAAATAATTAAATAATAATTAAAATGCAAATTTCAAATAAACAACAAGCCATAATAGAAGTATCAGGTAAAATATTGATGGAAAAAGGAATTTTAGGATTGACAACTAAAAATCTTGCACTAGAAATGAATTTTTCTGAAAGTGCTTTATATCGACACTTTAAAAATAAAGAAGAAATTATTTTGCTTTTAATTCGATATTTATCTAATAATATTAATGAACGCTTTGAAAATATTATAAATTCAGATATAAATCCAGAAGAAAAATACATTCAACTCTTTAAAAGTCAATTTGCATTTTTTAATAAAAACCCACATTTTATTGCAATTGTATTGTCAGATGGACTTATGGATAATTCTAAAGAGATAAAAAATGAAGTCCAAAAATTAATTCAAATAAATGCAATTTGTTATAAAAAAGTAATAGTGCGAGGACAAAATTCTAATATATTCAACAATGAAGTTGATGCAGATGATTTAGTTCATTTTGCAATGGGTACATTTCGTTTGCAAATGTTAAAATGGAAATTATCAAATTTTAGCTTTGATATTGAAACACAAGGAATGAAAACAATGACTAATTTATTAACACTTCTAAAAAAATAAAAAACATGAAAATCTCAAAAATTATTATTGCAATTTTATTAATAACAACAAGTACAATCGCATTTTCACAAACTAAAAATAATACTAAAATGAACTTAAAAGACTTACACAAAGGCACTCTTGGAGTACAAACGAATATGATGTTTCCTGCAACAGATGGTAAAGTTATTTCCTTACAAATTTTGAAAGACAGTACACTTGAAGAACACGTTACAAAAGTTCCTGCATTATTAGTTTGTGTTTCTGGAAATGCAGTTTATGAAGATGAAAAAGGAACTAAAGCCGTTTTGTTTTCAGGGGATTTTGTAAAAATTGAACCAAATGTAAAACATTGGGTTAACAGTATTGAAGATAGTAATTTGTTATTGATAAAATAATTATAAAAATGAAATCAACATTTAAAATCTTTTTCATAATACTTTTTTCTTTTCAAGCAAGAGCACAAGAAACAATTGCGTTTAAATCTATTGATGAAGTTTTGGCTTATGCTGAAAAAAATGCTTCGGTTTTCAAAATTTCAAATGAGCAAATGGCATTAACAAAATACCAAACATTGATCGCTAAAATCAATATTTTTAATCCTAGAGGAAATGCCACTGCATCTGCAACTAATAATTTGCAACTACCATCAAATTATTTACCTGCCGAAATTTTTGGAGGTGTTCCTGGTACTTTCAAAGAAACTCAATTTGGTCAACAATATATAAGTGCCATCAATATTTCACCTCAAATAGATCTGATAAACATTCAATCTTGGCAAAAAATAAAAGTATCAAAAATCAATGAAAATTTGAGTGAGACAACACAATTATTGATTAAGAAAAACCTATTTGAAAATATAGCTATGACCTATTACACTATAGTTTCTATACAAAATCAAATCAAAATTTTAGAGACTAATTATGCTAATAATAAAAAAATTGAAGATGCTGTTACCAATAAAAACAAACAAGGTTTGGCTCGTCAACAAGATGTAAATCAAGCCACAGTAAATTTATTGCAAATTGAAGATAAAAAATCACAATTAACAATTGCAGTCTTACAACAAAAAAATGCTTTAAAAGTTTTGTGCGATGCTTCTTTGGAAACCAATTTTGAAATTATAAACTCTGAAAATAAAATTGAAAATATAACAACTATTGAAGTCTCAAATAAATTGTTGAGCCAACAAAGTAACTTACAAAAAGAGTTAAGCCAACAAGAACTAAAAAGTTATAAATCATCTTTTTATCCAACGCTAACTGCTGTCGGAAATTGGACATATCAAGACAATAGCAATATTGGTTTTTTTAATGAAAATTCGAATATTTTCCAATCATCATATATTGGTTTACGTCTGAGTTATTTACTTCCAGAAGCATCAAAATATTTGCAAAAACGTACATTAAGGACAAATCTAAATGTTGCCGTAGAAAATGCAAAACACAATCAATTACTAGAAAAAAGCACTAACGATCAACTGAAATTAGAATACAGAAAAACAATAGATAGTAACAACATTAGTGAAAAAATATTGATGTTAAAAACAGATACTTACAACAAAAATTTGGAGATATACCAACAGGATTTAGTATCAATTGATAACTTATTAATTTCATTTAATGATAAACTTAATGCCGAATTAAATAAAATTATAAGCCAAGTGAATGCTAACTATTTAAGAACTAAAATCAACATTAATAATACTATAAAATAATGAAAAAAATACTTTTTTTATCAATTTCAGTTTTACTCTTTTCTTGCGGCAAAAAAACAGAAGAGACTAAAGTAGAACGCAAAAATATTACCGAAATGGTTTTTGCATCAGGAACACTAAAAGCCGACGATGAATACAACCTTATGGCTCAAACCGAAGGTTATATTACCAAAATTAATTTCAATGAAGGTGACGAAGTTGTTATTGGTAAAACATTAGCAATTATAGATAATCAGCAAAGTAATATTAATACTAAAAGTGGTTCTAAATTATTAAAAATTGCTAAAGAAAACATTAGTTCTAATGCACCATTATTGCAACAAAGTAAAGCCAATTTGAATGCTGCAAAACTAAAACTTCAACAAGACGAATTACAAGCATCTCGATACAAAAAATTGGTTGAAAACAATAGTATTGCAAAAGTTGAATATGAAAATATTTTGTTAGCCGTTTCAAACTCAAATGCAACTGTTTTGTCATTAGAACAGCAATATCAAAACCTTTTAATTCAAGCAAATCAACAAGTGATTATTCAAAACCAACAGCTAGAAAACAGTCAAACCATTCAAAGTTTTAATGAAGTAAAAGCATTGGTAAATGGTAAAATTTACAAACAAAAAAAGCAAGTTGGCGATTATGTTCGTAAAGGAGATATTATTGCAGTTTTGGCGAATAATCAAAAAGTTTATGCCAACCTGAACATTGACGAAAGCAATATGGGGAAAATAAAACTCAACCAACAGATCGTTATAAAACTAAATGTTAATGCAACTAAAACATACAAAGCAGTAGTTTCAGAAATCCTACCCACTTTTGATGAGCAATCACAATCGTTTATAGTTAAAGCTTTTTTTACAGAACAAATCGATTTTGACATTTCGGGAACGCAACTTGAAGCTAATATTTTTGTGAGTGAAAAGAAAAACGCATTAGTAATTCCAAGAAGTTATTTAGGTTATGGAAATAAAGTTTTAGATACTGATAAAAAACAAATAGATGTCAAAACAGGTATTGTTTCTTCTGATTATGTCGAAATTTTACAAGGTTTGAAAGAAGGCGAAACAGTTTTAAAAGAATTGAACTAATGAAAAATCACAACCATAATATCAATTCTGAAATTGCATATACACATTTGTTTTCAAAGAAAAAGCAAACTTTGGTAGCTGCATTGGGCGTAACGGTTGGTATTGCTATTTTTATATTTATGAATTCATTAATGTACGGTTTTGAAGTTTATTCTGTTGAAAGTTTGTTCAAATCTACTCCACATTTACGAATTTATAAGGAAGAAAAAATAAGTCAACCTTTAGTATCAAATTCAGGTGGTAATTTAGCGGTACTTGCTAATCCAAAAATTACAAAGGAAAGCAAGAAGCTAATTAATCCCAATTTAATTATCGAAGCACTAAAAAAACAACCCGAAGTTATTGGTGTAACTCCAAATGTTTCGGCAAATGTTTTTTATAATAATGGCGAAGCTCAAGTAATTGGGAGAACATCGGGCGTGAATATTGAAGAACAAAATACAATGTTTCATCTTGAAGATTATATTGTAGAAGGTAAATATTCCGACTTAAAATCCAATCAAAATGGAATTATTCTTGGTGTTGGCATTGCCGAAAAACTCAATGTACGCTTGAACGATAATATTTCGGTTGCCACTGCTTATGGAGTTTCAAAAGTGATGAAAGTCGTAGCATTATTAAAAACTGGCGTTACCAATACAGACAAAACATTATCATATACTAATATTTCGGCAGCACAACAACTCAATAAACAAGGTGCAAGTTATATTACAGATATTTTTGTGAACATTAAAGATTTCGAAACGGCAAAAAAAGTTTTACCAGAGTTCAAACAATTAAGTGGTTACGAAGTTGAAGATTGGGAAACCGCCAACGCATCAGCTGCTGCTGCAAACAAAATTAGAAAAATGATGGCAATGGCAATTTCATTTTCAATAATGCTTGTTGCAGCATTCGGCATTTACAATATTCTAAATATGACCATTATGGAAAAATTAAACGACATTGCAATTCTTAAAGCTATTGGTTTTTCGGGTAAAGATGTTATCAAAATTTTTGTAAAAGAAGCAATAATTATCGGAATAATCGGAATTGCATTTGGATTAATTCTAGCAATGATTTTAGTAAAATTAATGGGAAATATGTGGGTTGGTGGCGATATTGGTTTTTTTCCAATTCGGTTTTTTCCAAAATTTTTCGGATTAGGTATTGGTTTCGGATTACTAGTAACCACTTTGGCGGGTTATATTCCGGCACGAAAAGCAGCAAAATTAGACCCAATAACAATTTTTAGAAAATGATACAAAAAGAACTTTTATTACAAGCAAAAAAGGTAGGTAAATACTTTTACGAACCTGAAAAATTTAAGGTTTTAAACGATATTTCATTTGATATACATAAAGGAGAATTTGTAACTATGGTCGGAAAATCGGGTTCAGGAAAATCAACTTTATTATACCTACTTTCAACAATGGATACGGATTATGAAGGAAATATTTTTTTTGATGGTGAAAATTTAACGCAAAAGACCAAAGAAGAATTAGCCGCAATTCGCAACGAGAAAATAGGTTTTGTTTTTCAGTTTCATTATTTGTTACCCGAATTTTCGAGTTTAAAAAATGTGATGATACCAGCATTAAAATTAGGTAAATATTCTAAACAAGAAATTGAAGAAAGAGCCTACGCAATCCTAACAAAACTAGACTTGAAAGACCAAGCACTCAAGCCAGCTTCCAAACTTTCTGGCGGACAACAACAACGTGTTGCCATTGCAAGAGCTTTGATAAATGATCCAAAAATCATTATGGGAGACGAACCAACGGGTAATTTAGATAGTAAAAATGCTGCTATTGTTTTCGATTTATTCAAGCATCTAACAACTGAATTCAACCAAACTGTACTTGCAGTAACTCACGATAATGATTTTGCAAAAGCTAGTGATAGAATTATTGAAATGGCTGATGGATTAATTTTGAAATAGTTTCTGTTAAGTAACTTATATCACAAATCAAATTTTGCACTTAACCTAAATTTGTTCAAAATTAAAAACTATGTTACTCTTTTTAAAACACCTCCTATCATTCAAGTGTCCGCGATGTCATAAAGGCGAACTATTTGTAAACAAATGGTACAATATTGGAAATAGCAATAAAATGGTAGAACGTTGTGCTGTTTGTAGTCAACGTACCGAACTAGAACCTGGGTTTTATCACGGTACAGGATATGTAAGTTATGCCTTGACAGTTGGCTTTTCTATTGTTACATTTGTCATTTGGGAACTAGCAACAGGTTATACCTTCAAAAATAAAGAACTATTTTGGTGGTTACCTATCAATATTACAGCCTTACTATTAATGCAACCATGGTTAATGCGCTTGTCAAGAGTAATTTGGCTAACTGCTTTTTTTAAAGGCGACGATCAATATCATCAAAACAATACTCAAATAAAATAATTATGGACGTAGAAATTCTTGCTAGAATTCAGTTTGCTTTCACCATTGCATTTCATTATATCTATCCACCATTAAGTATTGGTATTGGGTTAATAATGGTGATAATGGAAAGTTTATACCTAAAAACAGGGAAAAAAGAATATGAAGTTTTAACGCGCTTTTGGATTAAAATATTTGCACTCACTTTTGGTATTGGTGTAGCAACAGGTATCATTATGGAATTCGAATTTGGAACCAATTGGGCTGTTTATTCTCGATACGTTGGCGACATTTTCGGTAGTGCCTTAGCAGCCGAAGGTTTGTTTGCTTTTGGTTTAGAAAGTGCCTTTTTAGGTGTACTCCTTTTTGGTTGGCATAGAGTAAAACCATGGGTGCATTTGGTTTCAACCATTGGTGTGTTTTTAGGTTCAATGTTTTCGGCAGTTTGGATTGTGGTGGCTAATTCTTGGCAACAAACGCCAGCGGGTTATCATATCGTTGGTGAAGGATTAAACGCTCGTGCCGAAGTAACCGATTTCTGGGCAATGGTTTTCAATCCTTCAAGTATGGA
>DAOLYL010000075.1:0-10643 GCA_035425765.1 Flavobacterium sp.
AGATTTTTTTCTTTGATTACTCGCATTACTTTATTCATGTTTTTATAATCGAATGAAATTTCAAATGATACATCAATCGTTTTTTCTATAATTTGAGATTCTTCCAAAGCCATTTGCGCTGCTGTTCGATAAGCCGAAATCAATCCGCCAACGCCAAGTTTTACACCACCAAAAAAACGAACAACCACAACCAAAACATTAGTTATACCAAATGACTGAATTTGTCCATAAATTGGCATTCCAGCTGAGTTACTCGGTTCGCCATCGTCATTGGCTCGATATTGTATTTTGTCTGTTCCGAGTTGGAAAGCATAACAAAAATGGACTGCGCCATGATGTTGTTTTCGTAAACTATCTAAATGATTTTTGATTTCTTCTTCAGAGGTTACTGGAAATGCATAACCATAAAACTTGCTGTTTTTTTCTTTAAAAAGAATCTCTTCCGAAGGTTTTTCAATCGTTTTATAAGTATCATTCATTTTTTTGAGCTATCAATTTTTTTGATTGATAGAAATACTTATTTATAATGGAAGTTGTTTTTGTTCAAATAAATCAACTACATCTTCTTTACCAACTTTTAGATTCCAAACGTGTAAACCTAAGCTTTCCGCCATGTCGGTATTGATTTTTTTATCATCTACAAAAAGTGTTCTTTTTGGTGACAAATCGTGTTTGTTTAGAATGGTGGTGAAAATTTCGGGTTGTGGTTTTCTCATTCCCATTTCATAGGAATAATATACTTTTTCAAAACAACGATAAAAATCAGAATAGAAAGACATTCCGACCATGTGTTCAAAACGATCAATATGTATCGAATCGGTATTGGTTAATAAAAACAAACGATAACGAGTAGAAAGCATTTGCAAAAACTCTAATCGATGCAAAGGAAAATCGCCAATAACAGAATTCCAAGCTTTTACAATTTCTTCAACGCTTGCATTAGGGATAAATTTATGAAAACTTTCAATAAATTGTAGTTCGGTTATTTTTCCTTTTTCGAATAAATCATTTTGAGCCAATAATTCCTCATTTGGTCCATCAAGTCCTAGTTTTTTAAACTCTTCGATAGATTTTTCTTTTTCTAAATTGATAAAAACATCACCAAAATCAAAAATTATAGCGTTAATCATGATTAAAAAATAGTTTTAGTTGGTCGTTTTGAATTTTTTGTTCCTGAGAATTTTCGTTTAATTCAGGTGATTTTACACCTTCGTTTAACGAAGTTTGGCTTTTAAAAACTCGTGCTTCATCCCAAAGATTTGCTTTGATAAAAGTTTCCAAAGTCATTTTTCCTCCTTCAACAATAACCGATTGAATGTTGTTTTTGTGCAAAACAGAACAGATTTTTTCGGCGAGTTGATTCTCAAAGATAACATTTTCATATATACAATTTTCATCGGATAGTATATTTTCTTGTTCAGTTATGAAAATTGTTTTGGTTTTTTTGTCTTTTACGTAAAATGAACTATCAATTTTTCCGATTTTGTCAATAATAATTCTCACAGGATTTTTTCCGTTCCAATCCCGAACATCGAGTTTTGGATTATCATCAAGAACGGTTTTAGTGCCAACTAAAATAGCTTGTTCTTCGCTTCGCCATTTGTGAACCAATTGCCGCGAAAATTCGTTAGACAACCAAACCGGTTCTTTTTTCTCACGATGCAACGGAGCGATAAATCCATCGGCACTTTCTGCCCATTTCAATATAATGTATGGACGTTTTTTATTGTGAAACGTAAAAAAGCGTTTGTTCAACTCGTTGCATTCGTTTTCAAGAACGCCAACAATAACATTTGTGCCATTTTCCACCAAACGTTTGATGCCATTTCCGGCTACTTTTTCGTTAGGATCAACGGTTCCAATAACGACATTTGGAATTTTATGTTTGATAATTAAATCACAACAAGGTGGCGTTTTTCCAAAATGACTGCACGGTTCGAGCGATACATAAATCGTAGATTTTGACAAAAGTGATTTGTCTTTTACCGAATTAATTGCGTGAACTTCGGCATGAGCTTCGCCTGATTTTTGGTGCCAACCTTCGCCAATAATTTTTCCGTCATAAACAATTACGCTGCCAACCAACGGATTAGGATAAGTTGTTCCCAAACCGTTTTTTGCCAATTCAATGCAACGTTTTATGTAAATTTCATGTATCTTCACATTGCAAAAATAGCTTTTTACTTTTATAATGAATACTATAATTATTCGACCGATACAACCCGAAGACAATACTCAAATTGCTGCGGTAATTAGACAAGTTTTTATCGATGATGATTTTCCCAAAACGGGAACAGCTTTTGCCGACGCACAATTGGATTTGATGTTTGAAACCTATGATAAACCCAAAGCGATATATTTTGTAGTTGAAACC
Organism: Flavobacterium sp.; assembly: GCA_035425765.1. Taxonomy (GTDB): domain Bacteria; phylum Bacteroidota; class Bacteroidia; order Flavobacteriales; family Flavobacteriaceae; genus Flavobacterium. The sequence goes on from DAOLYL010000075.1 coordinate 2,375, forward strand.
GATGGCAAAATTATTGGCGGCGCAGGAATTAGTCAGTTGGAAAATTCTAAAGAAAACATCTGCGAATTACAAAAAATGTATTTTCTGCAAGAAGCTCGTGGCAAAGGAATTGGCTTCAAAATGATTGAAAAATGTTTGGAAAAAGCAATTGAATTTGGCTATTCCAGCTGCTATCTCGAAACTTTACCTGAAATGAAAGCAGCTCAAAACTTGTATAACAAATTTGGTTTTGAATACCTTTGTTCGCCGATGGGAAATACTGGTCATACGACTTGTCCGGTTTGGATGTTGAAGGAATTGACAATTGATAATGAATAATTGATAATGCTACTTAAAAATTACAAAACCATTTTTCTTCAAGCGCTTTCTTCTTTATATGATGAAAAGGAAATTAAGAGTTTTTTCTACTTGACGCTAGAAAAGTTACATCAAAAAAAGCGAATTGACTTAGCGCTACAACCCGATTTAGCGATGGATGAAACGCAGTTGGCTCAATGGGAAACTGTTTTGACGGAATTAAAAACCTACAAACCGATTCAATATATTTTAGGCGAAACCGAATTTTATGGTTTGCCATTTTTAGTGAACGAAAACGTATTAATTCCACGACCAGAAACGGAAGAATTGGTTCAGTTGATTTTAGTCGAAAGTCAAAAGTCAAAAGTCGAAAGTTTTAAAATTCTCGACATCGGAACAGGTTCGGGTTGCATTCCTATTTCGTTGAAAAAGAATTTGCCTTCGGCAGAAGTTTTTGCTATTGATGTTTCTAAAAATGCGTTGGAAGTTGCCCAAAAAAATGCTGAAATTAATGGAGTAGAAGTCAACTTTACAGAAGCAAATATTCTTTTAACGGATAGTTTGGCTTTACCAACTCACAACTCACAACTCACAACTCTTTTCGACATAATAGTTTCCAATCCGCCGTATGTTCGGAATTTGGAAAAAGCAGAAATCAACCCAAATGTTCTGGAATTTGAACCGCATTTGGCATTATTTGTAGAAGATAATGACGCGCTTCTTTTCTACCGAAAAATTACCGAATTAGCCAAAAATCATCTATCCGAAAACGGAAAGTTGTATTTTGAAATCAATCAATATCTCGGAAAAGAAACGGTTGCGTTGGTTGAAAGTTATGGTTTTAAAAAGGTTCAATTACTCAAAGATATTTATGGAAATGATAGGATGATTTCAGCAGATTATTCATAACGCAACGCTTCAATTGGATCTAATTTTGAAGCTTTAATGGCTGGATATGAACCAGAAACAACCGCTACAATAAATGTTGTAATTACAGCAGCCATAATGGCTAACCAAGGAATTACAAAACTAAAATCAATAGCAATAGCAATTAAATATCCTGTTAGAATCCCTAAAAGAATACCAACCAATCCGCCGAGTTGACCGATAATTAATGTTTCGACAAAAAACTGAAAAGCAATAGTTCCTCGTTTGGCTCCAAGTGCTTTTCTAACACCAATTTCACGCGTTCTTTCGGTTACGGAAACTAACATTATATTCATCAAAGCGATGGATGAACCAAAGATTGTTATGATACCAATTATCCATGCAGAAATATTCAAAACACCAGTCATTTCCGCAATTCGGTTGATTAAATCGTCGCTTCTTGATGTGCCAAAATTATTTTCTTCGACAGGATTTAACTTTCTAACTTTTCGCATTGTGATTAAGGCATTATCAATAGCTTCGTCTAGAATTTCCTTTTTTTGAACCATTGAACTAATGGTGTAGTTGATGTTTGGTGCCGAAAACATTGAACGAGCTACTTGAATTGGTATTAACATTCTCAAATCTTGGCTGTTGCCAAAAGTGGAACCTTTTTCTTTTAAAACACCAATAACTCTGAATTTTGCACCTCGAACAGAAATGATTTTGTCAATAGGATTAACATCTTTTAGCAAACCTTTTGAAGCAAAATCCGAACCAACTACACAAGAATAAGTGTTGTTTTGAACGTCGAAATTATTGAAATTTCTTCCTGTTGTTACTTCTAAACCTGAGTTGGGAACAAAATATTCATCAACACCAATAACAGAAACTTCGGGATCTGTTTTTTCATTTTCAAACTTTACTTCGGCTTTGGAAGTTGCAGTAAACGATAATGAAGTTTGAGTTAACGGAAATTTATAATTTTCTTTAAATGCTTTTGCTTCGGGATAAGAAATAATAGGATTAATTTTTTCAACTTCATCGCCACCACTTCTTCTCGAGGTGTAATCATATTGATTGATGTTAAAAGTATTTGAACCCATCGAAGCAAAATTGCTCGAAAGTGTATTTTCTAAAGCGGAAACGACAGTCAAAATGCCAACCAAAGCCCAAATTCCAAGGGCAATGATTAAAATAGTTAACACAGTTCGAAGTAGTTGCGTTCGGATGGAACTTCCTGCGATTTTTAAATTTTCTTTGAATAATCCTATCATGATGGTAATTTGACACTAAAATACATCATTTGTTACAAGTTTCTTCACATTGGTCTAGAAAATAGTTTTAAAAAATAAGATATTTGCAGACTGAATATTAGATATCAAATTTTAAATATCTAATATTTGATATCTAAAATTTAATATGACGATGGCAAAACCAAGTATTCCAAAAGGCACAAGAGATTTTTCACCCGTTGAGGTTTCTAAACGAAATTATATAGTTTCTATAATGCGAAATCATTTTGAGAATTTTGGTTATCAACCTATTGAAACACCAAGTTTTGAAAATTCCGAAACTTTGATGGGAAAATATGGTGAAGAAGGTGATCGTTTGATTTTTAAGATATTGAACTCGGGAGATTTTTTGGAAAAAGTTTCTGAAGAAGAATTAGTAGAAAAAAATTCAAAAAAGCTTACATCTAAAATCTCCGAAAAAGCACTTCGCTACGACTTAACAGTTCCTTTTGCGCGCTATGTTGTACAACATCAAAATGAAATTGAGTTTCCGTTTAAACGCTATCAAATTCAACCTGTTTGGCGTGCTGACAGACCACAAAAAGGACGTTTTAGAGAGTTTTATCAATGTGATGCTGACGTTGTTGGTTCCACATCGCTGTGGCAAGAAGTAGAGTTGGTTCAACTTTATGACAGTGTTTTTTCTGATTTGGGTTTGAATGGTGTTACGATTAAAATCAACAACAGAAAAATTTTAACTGGAATTGCCGAAGTTATTGGCGCTTCAGATAAATTAATTGATTTTACAGTTGCTTTAGATAAATTGGACAAAATAGGTGAGGAAGGCGTAAAAAAAGAAATGGTCGAAAAAGGAATTTCGGAAACGGCTATAGAAAAAGTGCAACCATTATTTAATTTCACCGGAAGTATCAACGAAAAATTAGAAAAATTATCGGAGTTGCTTTCGTCATCAGAAGAAGGAAAAAAAGGAATTGAAGAATTGCGATTTATTTGTGACAACGTTATTAAACTAGGTTTGAAGAAAGCTATTTTAGATTTAGACGTTACATTGGCTCGCGGTTTGAATTATTATACTGGAGCTATTTTTGAAGTTGCTGCGCCTGCAGGAGTTTCTATGGGTTCAATTGGTGGTGGCGGAAGATATGATGATTTGACTGGGATTTTCGGATTGAAGAATATGAGTGGCGTTGGAATTTCATTTGGATTGGATAGAATTTATTTAGTTTTAGAAGAGTTAGATTTATTTCCGGAAACGGTTACAAGTTCTACGAAAGTTTTGTTTTTGAATTTTGGTGAAAGCCAAGCATTTGAGGCAATGAAAGCGATTACTACTTTACGAAATAACAACATCAAAGCTGAGATGTATCCAGATTTTGCTAAAGAAGATAAACAATTCAAACATGCACAAAGGCGAAATATTTCTTTTATTGTTAAAGGAATAAATAATGATTTGTTCATATTACGAAATATAATTTCTGGAGAACAAGTTGAAGTCGCACTTGACGATTTGATAAAAAAGATACAATAAAAAAAACTCCACTAGCAATAGTGGAGTTTTTAGATTTGGGGTGTCAAAATTTATTTCAAAAACTACTTAATTAAAATTTTCTTACTGATACTACCATTTTCAGTATTTACTTTTACGATGTAAGCACCTGTACTGATAGCGTTTGTTGGTAATTCAATACTTGCTTGGTCAGTGTTTTCTATATCCCATGAAGTAATTTGTTGTCCAATCATGTTGAATAACATCACCGATTTTATTGTTGTTTCCATCAATTGGTTTTTGATGTTGATAGTGCTATTTGCTTGAGAATTGGTTACAGAAATTCCTTTTTGTAAATCAACATCGCCAACTGCAAGACTATTTGTGTCAACAAATCGTAATGAAAATCTATCTTCATAAGTTCCAGCTGGTAAAGAAATTACAAATGAATTTTCTTTAATGCTGTTGTATGTACTAGTAACATTGTCATAGATGTAAATTTCAATATTTTCGTCAACGTTTTCTTTTTTGTCAATTCCAATAGTTGTATTTCCGGCCGCTGCAACTTTTACACCAAGAGGATAAATGTTGTTTATGTTAAAGTAACCATCACCAACGATGTTTAATTTAGCAGTATTTTGCATGAAATACATATCATTTGGTTTGTCATCCAAGTGAGCAGCATCATATCCTGGATCGATTTCGCTTGTTGCTTTATCGTTCATAAATCCAATTAATACTTGTCTGTAATAATTGTTACTTGATTTGAAACCTAATTTTATCTTCATGTATTGCTCATCTGCAAAAGTATCTTCTGTATTGTCAAAAAGAGGATTTGCAGAGTTCATCATATTGTTTTCTCTAAATAATGTATTAGATTGAACATTACTTTCTTTTATAAATAAACGTTGGTCATTTTGAAAAGTTAAAGTTCCACCAGTTGCGTTACCTGCTACAAAGAAACCTTGTCCGACAGGAATAAATCTTCCTGGTTCTTTAGTACTTGAACCTAAGCCACTCACAATTGCAGGTGCTGAAGGTGCAGTACTTCCAGTTAAATTTCTTGTTGCATAACCACCTTGATACTGAATAGTATTGTGAGAAGTATTTGTTGCATAATGTTCCCAGAAATATAATGTTCCTGTTATAGTTGATAAATTATCATTAATGAACTCATCAGCATCAATAGCAGATGGATATGGATTTCCTGCAAGCATTAAGTTGTTTGCTCCAACTGCAGTTGATATAGTTCCATTGTTTGGTTTTCCAACAAAAGTATAATTTTGGTCAGAAGTGATTGCATTACTACCTTTTAATGTAAAACCTTGTCCAGCTAGCAAAGCACCATTTTGTCCAACTGAAGACCAGTTGTAATAATTGTTTCCGACGTTTTGGAATTTGTATATCCAATAGCTGCTCAAAGTGATTGGGCTTGTTGCAGAACTATTAGTACCTGAAGTCCAGTTTAAATTTTGAATGCTATCTGGGTTAGTTCCATCTTTCATAACTCCAGCCACAGTATAACCATGATTGATTGTTGAATTGTTTATTGAACTTACTGGCGAAGACCAATAGTTATAGTTAAAACGATTAGATTGTCCTTGTTGATCTCTTTCAATCGAACCAGTACTTGTTACATCCAATTCACTATTTGTTGATTGTACTAATTGTGATTTTCCAACTAAGTCTATTTTTCCATCTAATTTTAAGTACCAATCGTTTTGCAGTTTATTATCATTTGTCATGCCTATAGTTACACCATTATCTACAAACATTCCCATATTAGTATGATTAGCTGTTTCTTTTATATCATGTTGTACTCTTATTATTGAATAGTCATAGTCTATAACGTCCATTCCACGTACATCATTGGCAGTGTCATTAACTGCTGTTGCTAATGTTCCAGTTGCTCTAGTTACGAAAGGCATTGGTGCTTGCTGATAATAAATTACTTTATTGTTGTAAATTTTCATACCTGTAGCAACATCAATAGCTGGAGTTGTTAAATCGTCAACTATATCATCTTTGTATGCGTCCATTCTGTAGTATCTCAATAAATTAGCAAATGGAAGAGTTTCAATGTCTCTTGGTACAATTGCACCTCTAACTTGAGAACTATTATTTTGAATTTCTTGATAAACCATTCTTTGAAGTTGAGTAGGCGTTAGTGCTACATTAAAAATTCTTAATTCGTCAATTTTTCCTTTGAAATATCTTATAGCCGATGATGGTTGTTTTCCAATTGTTAAAGGATTAGTGTCAGCATTTAAAGAACCACTTATGTTTGTAGTTGCTACTTCACTTCCGTTTAAATAAAGTTTTAAAGTACTGCCATCATAGATTGCTGCAACATGATACCATCTTGAAGTACTTAGTGGAGTTGCATAAGTAAGTGTAGTTCCATTTAAAATAGCTTGAAGTTGTCTTCCGCCACTAACTCTAATCAAGAAATTACCTTGCCCAACAACCACTCCAACAGCATTGTATCCTGGAGCTAAATCAATCCATGACATTAATGAGGCATTCGCTAATCCACTAAGAACACCTGAAGCTTCTCCATAATCATTACGTCCATCAAATTCTAGAAACAATTTTCTGTCTAAATTTCTTGGCGAACCCTTTATAGTATTATTAGTATCAAAAGCATCCATAATTCCATCTCTGTCATTATCACTTACACCATCTATTTTTCCGTCATTGTTTGCGTCATAACTTGCGTATAAAGATGTAGTAATGTCAAATGTTCCATTGTTATCAGAGTCTAAATCTCTATAATTTGGTATTCCGTCATTATCAGTATCTTGAGTGTAATCTCTATTTATTGTGCCAAAAGCAGTTGAGTTATCATATAAATCTAATAAACCATCTCTATCAGTGTCTAATAAATCTCCAGTTCCATCACCATTGATATCACCATCACCATTCAATAAGTTTGCTTCGTCAACATCAAATAAAGTATCATTATCGCTATCTAAGTCTAAATAATCAGGTTTGAAATCTCCATCTGTATTTATCATTACATATGTTCCACCTGAAATCATACTATCAATATAATCGTTCATTCCATTTCCATTAGCATCCATCCAAGTAGCAGAGCTTGACATGTCCATTGTTGATTTTTTGTTGCTATATGCTTTAAATCCAGCTTCTTCAATATCTGGAATTCCATCATTTTCGTCATCTACATCAGTTACGTCAGTTACTCCATCACCGTCAGTATCAACACAATTTTGATTAATTACAATTTGAACATCATCAATAAAATTACCAACAGAAGCACTTCCTGAACCAGTATAACCTGCTTGGAATGTCATTACAATTTGAGTTTGACCAACAGGAATTGTATATACTCCTGAATAAGTTCCCCAAGCCGTTACATCATCAACCATAGTTGCTATTGGAGTTGATGCAATTGCATTTGTTAAACTTGAACCAAATTTCACAAAAGCTTGATCTACACCTCCACGACCTCTGTGTTTTATGGACCAATTAATTGTTCCACCAGCTCCATTTAAGCAAAATGTTTGATATAAAATACCAGGAATATTAGCATTTAGTTCAGCAAATTGATTTCCTGCTGCTGCTGGAACTCCATTAAATCCTGAACTCCATATTTCAATGAAATTTTCTGCACTTGTTTGCCATCCTGTAACACTAGATGTAGGTAGGATTGCATAACTACCTGCAGCAATAGTTGGGTTTTCGAAACTTCCATTTTGAAATGGGTCACTTAAACAAGTACTACATTCAATAACATCAGTTATACCATCATTGTCATCATCATTGTCCACATTATTTGTTATTCCATCACCATCAGTGTCAATATCACCAAAACCATTGATGAAAAAAACATAAGGATTTTCATTGGCATCATCATTGTTTACTGTAATAATAGCATTTCGTTGACCATTATTTGTAGTTGAAAATAAGACAGTAAATGATGTATTTCCTCCAGCTGGAATTGAAAGAACAGAAGGATTTGATGTTACTGTAAAATCTGCAGCGTTTATTCCTGAAATTATAGGGTTTGAAATATTTAAAGGTGTTGTTCCTGAGTTTTGAATTACAAATGTTCTTGAAGAAGTTCCTGATGGTAACAAGATGTTGCCAAATGCTGTACCATCTGTTGACGAAGGTGTTGTGTCGCCGTTTACAATTGTTTCTCCTAGTCCAGTAACATTTATTTCTACATTTGCACCGTAACCTTGAATAGTAAATGTATATGGGTTTTCATCAAAATCATTATTATTTATAGTAATTATTGCTGTTTTAGTTCCGGTTGTTGTTGGATTGAAAGTAACCGTAAATGTTCTATTATTTCCTACGTTAATTGATGTTGAAGTTGGGTTAACTGTTACTGTAA
>DAOLYL010000076.1:0-10517 GCA_035425765.1 Flavobacterium sp.
GAAGTATCTGTTACACACAAAGCCGATGAAACAGTATAAGTAAAAACATAAGGACTACCAACTTCAGTCATTGAAGAAACATCTAAGGTTCCTTGAAATCCGTTTGTTGTGCCAATTGGACCAGACCAAACTCCTGTGTTATCTGGTGTTCCGCCGAGTAAATTATACAAATCAAATAAAGGTGTTGTCATTACTTGATTTGAACAAATATCTCTTGAACCATCATTTCCAGCATCATTTGGTTCATAAATATTTACTAGAACTTCCAATCTATCATTACTTTCACATGGTGGATCTACTGTTGTAGCATAGTAAAACTGTCCATTTACCAATGGTGTTGTAGAATCAAGTGGAATTCCAAAATCAGATGTTAAGTACCAATTATTATTTCCTGAAGCAACTAAATCAGCAATAGTTAGCGGATTAGCCGAGTCGTTACAAAATTCTTGAACAGCATCACCTGTTGGCACTGGAACCAAACCAACATTCACAAACACCGATAATCGTGAAGTTTCACAACCCGTATCAGGATTAGTTTGGCTTATATAATAAATTGTATTATCATTCAAAATTGTTGAAGTTGAAATCGCAGTTCCACCAAAAGGAACAGTATACCATTTCAAACCAACACCAGAAATTGAAAATTGAGGATTTAATATTGTTGCCTGAGTTAAACTCGTAACACAAACACCTTGAAAGTTAGCTCCAGTTGGCGCAGAATAAATAGTAACTGTTACACTTTGTCGAACACCACAAGTTCCAGTTGTATCATCAGCAAAATAATCTTCGCCATTAGCTAAAATTGTCGAATTAGTAAGCGCTGTTGTCGAATTTGCAGTAGCATACCATCTAATTCCTCCGCCATTATCTGTTGCTTGTAAACTAGCAATTGTTGGCGACTGCACATCACAAAATGACTGATTAGAATTAGTAACCGTTGGACATTGAGCCACAACGTGAGTTGAACTTCCTATGAGGAAAGCAAATAGAATGATAATTGACAGAAAGTGCTTTTTTATTGTAAAAATTCTCATAGGCAAAAAGTTAAACAACTTTTCAAGATTGAAAACTTTGATGAAAGTCACACCTAGAATTATATAGAAAATGAGACTAAATTATAGATTTCACCAAAGTAAAAATTGTCACAACTATATTACACAGAATTTTTCACGCAGAATTTGAGTTATCAAATTGTTATAAACAAAATAATCAACATTATTAACAAACTCAAATGCTGCGAAATCGATTTCATTTATTTGATAAATAATTAGTTATAAAAAAATAAGTTTAAAAAAATCAGTTATCAATAATTTAACATACAGTCAAAAAATAAAAAATTGTTAACAAGTTAAGACGTAAATCTCTTGCTAACAATTACAATTATTAATAAAATAGCTTATAAATTCTGAGTTTTACTTTTTGATTCTTCAAATTCAGTCATGACGCTATTGATGATTTCTTCTACTGATTTTATTTCATGGATTATTCCAGCAATTTGACCAATTTCTAATTCACCTTCAACCAAATCTCCTTCAAACATTCCTCGTTTTGCTCTTCTTTTTCCGAGTAAAATTTCTAAATCTTCTTTTGACGGACATTTAGAATATAATTCTTGAACATCGTTGTAAAATTTATTTTTGATTAGTCGAACAGGCGCCAATTCTTTCAAAGTTAACTGCGTATCACCTTCTTTGGTATTAATAACGGTTTGCTTAAAATTTTCGTGTGCCGAACTTTCTAAAGAAGCTACAAATCGCGAACCCATTTGAACACCATCTGCACCAAGAATCATCGCAGCCAACATTCCTTTTCCTGTAGCAATTCCTCCAGCGGCAATTAATGGAATAGAAATTTGTTCTTTCACCATTGGAATTAATGTAAAAGTTGTAGTTTCTTCTCTTCCATTGTGACCGCCAGCTTCAAAACCTTCAGCAACAACGGCATCAACTCCAGCTTCTTGTGCTTTTAAAGCAAACTTTGAACTACTTACTACATGAACAACCGTAATTCCATGAGATTTTAAATGATTTGTCCAAATTTTTGGATTTCCAGCAGATGTAAACACAATTTTTACTCCTTCATCAATAATAATTTGGATGATTTCCTCAATATTTGGATACAACATTGGAACATTCACCCCAAATGGCTTATCAGTTGCTAATTTACATTTTTGAATGTGTTCTCTTAAAACCTCGGGATACATCGAACCTGCACCAATTAAACCTAAACCACCAGCATTGCTAACTGCACTTGCTAATTTATAACCACTATTCCAAATCATTCCTCCTTGAATTATTGGATATTTTATATTGAAAAGTTGCGTAATTCTATTCATTAAATCTTAATTATTTTACCTGTTTGAATGGCGTTTTTATGTTCAATTCTGTAGAAATAAATTCCATTTTGTAAGTCGGATGTGGAGATTGAATTGTTGGTACTATTTATGAAAGTATCTATCACTTTCTGACCAAGAGCATTAAAAAGTTGAAACTTTATTTCCTCAGAATCGGTTGAAAATAGAATATTTAACTGGTCTTCCATCGGATTTGGATACAGCGAAAAATGACTTTGACTATTTTCTCCAATTGAAAGTTGTGCAATATCTAAAGCCAACTGAAAATTGGGAATTCCATAACCAAATTGTGGTGTTGGAGCTGAAAATCTATCTGCCGACTGACGAACAAAATCTACTATTTGCTGGTTGGTTGCCCAAGGAATAGCTTGCCAAAAACTAGCAATCATTCCAGCCATTATTGGCGAAGAAAACGAAGTTCCACTTGATGAATTAGTCACAACTCCTAAAGTATTTGAATAAAATGGATTTTGTCCTTGCGCCATAACATCTGGTTTTATCCTTCCATCAAATGTTGGTCCGATGGAACTAAAAGTAGAATAACTTTCATCAGATTTCACAGAACCTATTGTAAACGAATTGATAGCGTCAGCCGGAACAGAAATATTTGGATTTGCACCATTTCCTGAATTTCCAGCACTCGTTACACAAATCATTCCGCGACTAAAAGCTATATCTGTTCCTTTTGACATAAAAGAAGTAACACCATCCATATCATTATAAGTATAGCTGTAATCTGCATCATCATAAGTAAAATATCCCAAAGACGTGTTAATAACATCAACGCCTAAACTATCGGCAAGTTCTGCTGCTTCAACCCAATAACTTTCTTCAACTGGATTTTCGGAGCCAACATCTTCGGTTATAAAAAGGTAATAATTTGCATTTGGAGCAGTTCCAACCAATTCATTTTCAACAAAACCTGCAATTAATGAAAATACCAAAGTTCCATGTTGATGTCTAGTGTAAAAATCATCATTTCTATCTACAAAATTATATCCGCCAAGAATTTGATTGTTATCGCGCAACCTTTGAAACGATGAAGCCGTGTTTACATTTGGAAAACCAGAGTCCATAACCGCTATAATTTTTCCTGTTCCAGTATAATCTTGTTGGTGAAGCAAATGTCCGTTGAGCATTTCAATTTGATTCGATGAATTTCCGTAAACAAAATTTTCTTGCGTATCCATTTGTTTATTTACTGCTTTTACTTTTTGGGCATTTGATTTTCTATTGGATTGATTTAAACTTCTATCAGCGAATTGAATATTGTCAACAAAAACTAAGTTCGCCAACGCTTGAATAGCAGAAATCGAGCCACGAACATGAACTGCATTAAACCATTTTGATTTAGCTTTTACTTCAATTCCTTCTGAAGCAGTTACTTCATCAACATAAGATTGATGAATTGGAATATCTTTTATATCTAAATCAATATTTTGGTTTGCTCTTCTATCTAATGCTCTTTGCGAAAGCATTTCTAACGGATTGTCAAAATAGAATTGCGCATTGGGTTTATCAATAAAGTAAACCCAAGCATCTTCTTGAGAAAAGATATTTTGTGATAAGAGAATCAGAAAAATTAAAACGATTTTTTTCATAGCTTTCGTTTTTGAAAGCACTAAATTACGAAATTACTCCTGAACCAACTAATTCGTCGTCAATATTCCATGCCACAAACTGTCCTTCTGTAATAGCAGATTGCGGTTTTTCAAACGAAACATACAATCCACTTTCAAATTGATGCAATGTTGCTTTTTGCAATTCTTGTCGGTAACGAATTCGTGCCATGACTTCGAGAGTTTCTCCATTTTTGAGCGCTAAATCTTCTCTAATCCAATGAATTTCAGACGGTAAAACTTTTAATGCTTTTTTGAATAATCCAGGATGATTTGCTCCTTGTCCAGTGTAAATAGTATTCGATTTTACATCTGTTGCAATAATAAAAAGTGCTTCTTTTGTTCCGCCAACATTCAATCCTTTTCGTTGTCCAATAGTAAAATAATGCGCACCTTGATGTTTTCCTACTACTTTCCCGTTTTCTGGTAAATAAGAAATTCCTTTTGCTTCGAAAGCTAATTTTTCTTCAAGCGAATTAAACAACGGAACTTCTTGATTATAAATGGAATTATCAGCATTTATTTCATAAATTAAACCTTCTTTGGCTTGTAATTTTTGTTGTAAAAATTCAGGTAAACGAACTTTTCCGATGAAACATAATCCTTGCGAATCGCGTTTTTCGGCAGTAATTAAATCTAATTTGGAAGCAATTTCACGAACTTGAGGTTTGGTCAATTCACCAATTGGAAACAGTGCTTTTGAAAGTTGTTCTTGTGATAATTGACATAAAAAATAGGATTGATCTTTATTTCCATCAATTCCAGCAAGCAATTGATATACTTCGTTTCCGTCTTTTTCAATCGTTCCTTTTCGGCAATAATGACCTGTTGCTACATAATCGGCACCAAGACTTAGTGCGATTTTCATGAAAACATCAAATTTTATCTCGCGATTGCACAATACATCAGGATTTGGAGTTCTTCCTTTTTCGTATTCGCTGAACATATAGTCCACGATTTTTTCTTTGTATTGCTCGCTTAAATCAACGGTTTGAAACGGAATTCCGAGTTTTTCAGCAACTAATAAAGCGTCGTTGCTATCTTCTAACCATGGACATTCGTTAGAAATAGTAACCGAATCATCGTGCCAATTTTTCATAAAAAGACCAATGACTTCATATCCTTGTTCTTTTAAAAGATAAGCAGCAACACTTGAATCAACACCACCTGAAAGTCCAACAACAACTCGTTTCATTTTACGTCAAAAAAATTTGATGCAAAATTACGCTAATTTTGGGTTTTGTCTAAAGGTTTAACTCTTTTTTGGAATTTCTTGCCTTGCTTGTTCATGTTGACATCTTTCAAATCTCCGTTTTTATCAGCAACTTTCCATATTCCAACTTTCTTGCCATTTTTAAAAACTCCTTGAGAAGCAATTTTATTATCAGGTGTTCTAAAAATAGCATCACCTTCATATATTCCATTTTTATATTTTGATTCCTCTAATACAACTTCATTTTCGGCATAGCTTTTATAAATACCTTCTTTAATTCCGTTTTTATAATTGGTTTCTTCTGCAATTGTTCCGCTTTTATAAAAAACTTTTCTAACACCTTCAAGTTTACCATTTTTATAAAACTCTAATGTCATTATTGCAGGTAAGTTAAAATGATAATATTTCCATTCGCCTTCAAATTTCTTATCAACTACCTTTCCTTCGCTGACTTTCATACTTTGCTGATTGTAGAAAATTACATAACACGAATTGTCTTTTGCATTAAACTCTCTTGTAGCAATAATAGTTCCTGCTTTTGTATCATCAAAAAACTTGAAAATCCCAACTTCTTTTCCATGATCAAAAGTTCCTTCATATCGTGGTCTTTGTGACTCTTCGTGAACGCCTTTCCAAAGACCATTCTTTTTTCCATTCGAATCAAGTTTATTATATTCTTGTGAAAATAGTGATGATGTCAATAAAAATAAGACAAAAATGTATTTCATAATTTTAAATTTAATTGTGACAAAAATAGTTCATTATTTATAACGCAAAAAACAAGCAATTAGTATTTTAAGCAAAATATAAAATTTATTCATTTTTTGTTTAATCAAAAATCAATCCTAAAAAATCAAATAGCAATAAATACATGGCTTAAAAACATAAATCCCTGATAAACAGTTAAACAAATATGTTAATTTTTACACAAATGTTAATTTTGTTTAACTTTTGTTAGTTTTTGTTGAACAAAATTTTATACTTTTGACTAAACATTAAAACAAAAAAAGCTATGAAAAATTTATTTAAAAACATTGCATTAATTGCAGTATCGATTTTTGTATTATCATGTAGTGATGATGATAATAATTCAAATGAACCACAAACTATTGCAGACATTGCTTCTGCAAATCCAAATCTAAGCATTTTAGTTCAAGCATTAGACAGAGCAGGATTAGTTGCAACATTTGACGGAACAGGTGATTTTACAGTATTTGCTCCTACAAACACGGCATTTAACAACTTTTTAGCAACAACTCCTTACGCAACTATTAATGATGTTCCGGTTCCAGTTTTAACTGAAATTTTAAAAAATCATGTTATTGGAGCTTCATACACTAGTTCTGAATTGACAACTGGTTATGTAAAAACATTAGCAAAAGGAAGCGCATCATCAACAAATACATTAAGTATGTATATTGATTTAACTTCTGGAGTTAAAATTAATGGTGGTTCAACAAATGGTGGAGCAAATGTAGTTTTAACAAGTGCTAATATTGCTGCATCAAATGGTGTAATTCACGTTGTTGACAATGTAATTGGTTTGCCAACGGTTGTAAATCACGCTATTGCAAATCCAAGTTTTGCTACTCTTACAACCTTATTAAGTGCACAAGGTTTAGTTCCAACATTAAGCGGAACAGCAAGTTCGCCATTTACAGTTTTTGCACCAGTAGAATCTGCCTTTAACAGTGCTACATTGAGTTTATATGGAAGTTTATCTAGTGATTTAAAAACCCAAGTATTAACATATCATGTGGTTGGTGGAGCAAATGTATTGGCTAATGCAATACCATCTGGAAACATAACAACATTGCAAGGTCAAGGATTTACAATATCTGGAACTGCTATAAATGATGCTGGAACTGATGTAAACAAAAACATCATTCTAACTGATGTTCAATGCTCTAATGGAGTTGTACATGCAATTGATAATGTACTAATACCTAATTTTAATTAGAAATAAAATTGCTATGAAAAGCTAAAGCGTAACTTGAGAAAGTTGCGCTTTTTTTATTTTCCTAATTCTATTGCTCTATTATTTGCTGATTTTACAGCATCCACAATTACATCTTCTAAAAATCCTTTTTCAAAAACTTGTAGAGCACTTTCTGTTGTTCCGCCTTTGGAAGCTACTTTTTTAATCCATTCTTCATTGGATAATGAATAACTATTTTGAATGGCTACTGAACCCATAAAAGTTTGATTTACCAAAAGTTCAGCTTCCGATTCGTTGAAACCTAAATCGACAGCAGCTTTTATCATTGATTGCATAAAATAGAAAACATAAGCTGGTCCACTTCCTGAAATTGCCGTTGCAGCATCGATTAAATTTTCATTTTCTACATAAACCGATTTTCCAGTTGTATTGATTAAGTTCTGAATGATGAATAATTCTTTTCTGTCCACATTTGCCGAAGCCGTAAAAACGGTCATTCCCATTCCGATTTGGGTTGGAATATTTGGCATAGAACGAACAATTTTTGAACATGCTAATTGCTCTTCTAAACTCTTCAAGGTTATTCCAGCCATTACGGAGAATAAAATTTGATTTTGCTTTAAAAATGGTTTTATCGTTTGAGCCAAAGCTTCAAAATCTTGTGGTTTAACCGCCAAAATAACAATGTCAAAATCGCCTATTATTTCATAGAAGCTATTTGAAAAATTGGCTCTTGGAATTTGACTTTCGATAAAAAAGTTGGTCTCACTTCGTAATAAAACAAAAATGTCTTCTGGTTTTATAAATCGTGAACTTATAAAACTATTAGCATAGGTTTTCCCCATGTTTCCGTAACCGATGATTAAAACTTTCATAACTATATTGTATAAAAAAACGCTGTTTAAAGATAGTATTTTTAAACAGCGTTTATATTTAGAAAGTAATTTTATTTCTTTTTATTCAATTTTTTTTGTTCTTCGGCTTGTTCCATCATTTCTCTCATCTTCTTTTGGAACTTACTTTCGGTTTTTGGCTTGGTTTTATTCTCTTGAATTTGAGCGTGAATTTTATCGCTATTGATAAAATATTTCTTGATAACCAACATAATTCCGATGGTAATTAAGTTAGAAATAAAGTTATACAAACTCAATCCAGAACCATAACTATTAAAGAATATTAACATCATTACAGGCGAAACATAAATCATAATTTTCATGATTTTTGCCATATCTGGCATTCCTTCTTGTGCTGGTTGCGCCATAACTTGATCGCCAGAAGTCATTTTCATATAGAAGAAAATTGCGATTGCTGCCAAAATTGGGAACAAACTTACGTGATCACCATAAAGCGGAATGTTGAACGGCAATTTGAAAATTTGGTCAAATGAAGACAAATCGTCTGCCCAAAGGAAACCTTTTTGGCGTAACTCAATTGCCGAAGGGAAAAACTGAAACGAAGCATACATAAATGGTAACTGAATCAACGCCGGAATACAACCAGCCATTGGGTTTACACCTGCTTTATTGTATAATTTCATTGTTTCCTGTTGCTTTTTCATCGGATCTTTAGCAAATTTTTCACCAAGTTCCATGATTTCAGGACGAAGCACTTTCATTTTTGCTTGCGATAAAAACGACTTAAACGTAATTGGCGACATTGCAATTTTTATCAAAATCGTAAAAACGATAATCGCAATTCCTAATCCCATAAATGTACTTAGGAAACCAAATAATGGAATGAAAATCAACTTGTTAATCCAACCGAAAATTCCCCAACCAAGTGGAACAATATCTTCGATGTTTTTTTCGTACGTATTTAAAATTTTATAATCTGTTGGTCCTAAATACCAATTCATTTTATAATCTAACTCGCCATTTTTGAATGCTAACGGCAATGTTGTTTTAAATTGCTTAGTAAAAACAGTATCAATTTTAGCATCATTAACTAAATCGGTTGAGCTTACTTTTACATTTTCAATTGGCGTTTGTGACAAAAGAATTGAACTGAAAAAGTGCTGTTTATAAGCAATAAAAGTTGCTTTTTCTAGCGTTTCATCTTCTTGTTTTCCTAAACCTGCATAGTCAACTTTACCATCGTTTTCATAATATAGTTCAGCATAACGGTTTTCGTAAGAAACACTTTTTTCATTACGATAGGTTTTCAAATCCCATTGTAAGTCGGCATTTTTTGATGTATTCAAAACTTTGTTCAAACCTTGCGAACGAACATCAAAATCAAGCATGTAGTCTTTAGCTTTTAGAACATATTTGTATTCTAAAAATTCGTTAGGACCAGCTTTTAACTTCATAGAAAGAATTTGATCTTCTCCATTTTTAGTTAATGTTGGTTCAAAGAATAAGTCTTTTGTGTTTAAAACTCGATTGTCATTTGTTTGAAGTTCAAGATTAAAATTAGCATTGTTGTTTTTAATCAACTCAACTAATTGACCTGAATTTTTTTCGAACTTTTTATAATTTTTTAAAATCGCCTCAGAAATATAACCACCTTTATTAGCAATAGTAAGTTTTATTAAATTGTTTTCGATAGTTGTAAAACTCTCTTTTGCCGATGGTAATGTTGCTGAATAAGCGAAACTTCCCAATGCGCCAGTTAATTTTTGAAGTTTTACAGTATCGCTAACGGTAGAATCTACAACTGCCGAAAGTACTTCTTTGGTTGCAACTTCTTTTTTCTTGTTTGCTTTATCTATTTTTTCTTGCTTAGCTTTTTCTTGTTGCTCTTTTAATTCTGACTCTCTACTATTGTACATCATCCAAAGGATAATTCCAAAAATTAAAGCAAAACCAATAATTGAATTTAAATCAAATTTCTTTTTTTCCATTAGTATCTATTTGAGCTTAAGCCAATAAGCATTAAGCAACATTATTTTTTATTTTTCACCATTGCGGCCACAAAGCTAACAAAAATTGGATGTGGATTTGCAACTGTACTTTTATATTCTGGATGGTATTGAACTCCTATAAAAAACGGATGATTTTCTAACTCTATGATTTCTACCAAACCTGTTTCTGGGTTTACACCAGACGCTATTAATCCGGCGTTTTCTAACTGTTCTCTATATTCATTATTGTATTCATAACGATGACGATGGCGTTCTTCTATTTGTGTTTTACCATAAATTTTATTTGCCAAACTTCCGTCTTTTAGGTCACATTTCCAAGCACCAAGTCGCATTGTTCCGCCTTTATCGGTAATGCTTTTTTGCTCTTCCATGATTGAAATTACTGGAAACTTTGTTTCTTCATTCATTTCAGTTGAATTGGCATCTTTGAGTTTCACAACATTTCTTGCGTATTCAATTACAGCCATTTGCATTCCAAGACAAATTCCAAAAAACGGAATATTATTTTCTCTTGCATAACGAACGGTATC
>DAOLYL010000077.1:0-10498 GCA_035425765.1 Flavobacterium sp.
TTTTATAGCATCAAATCACCATTTCCATTCTGAATATTCTGGGAACCAAACGTATTCAACTGATTAATAACCTGATTTTCCTAATACTATTCTTTAAATTCAATTTTTTTCATTGTTTTAGAAAAACGTTTTGTTGGTTTTGCCAATACTAATGATTTACTATTTTATTCATCTAAAATTTAGAGTAGTAAACAGCGGAACCTTAATTTTCAAACTAGTAATTGTCAAAAGCAATATTTTTGTTTATATGTCAATAAAAAAACTAATTTAGCCATTATAATTGTCTCTTATGAAAAAAATTCTACTCACTGCGGCCATCCTTTTTACGTCAGTAATCTATTCTCAAATTGGTTTTCAAGAACAAGAAGTAACCAGTTTTTCGCCTTCTGGTCGAGGTAATGAAATAGCAGATATTGATGACGATGGAGATATGGACATCGTTATTTATGGTAGTTCAAATGTGTATTGGTTTGAAAATAAATTTCCTGATGAAGGATACATGCCAAAGCAACTAGTAGCAACAATTTCAGGAACTAACTTAATTTCGTCAATAGACATTACTGATTTTGATGGCGACGGTGATTTGGATATTCTTGGTGCTGAACTTTTTCAAGACAAACTGTTTTTGAGTACTAACCTTGACGGACAAGGAACTTTTGCCTCTTTTCAAGTTTTAAAAACCATCGACCAAGCGGCATTTGTTAAGCACATTGATATGGATAATGATGGTGACAAAGACCTCTTTTTTGCACGCAATGGTTCTGCAGGTTTTTTTATGGGCTATTATGAAAACACAAACCAAGCTAACAATTATGTTACCCTACAAACCATCTATCAAACCTCAAGTTTTAGTAACACCATTACTCTTGCTGACTTTAACAACAATGGTTTACCTGATATATTTATAAGATATGATACAGGTATAGCATGGATGAGAAATGATGGAAATGCTACTTTTTCTACACTGACCACAATTCCAACTTCTAATAATTATTTTCGTTTTTTTGATGTAGGTGATATAGATAACGATGGCGATATAGATTTGGTAGGCAATGTTGAAAATAATTTTGGTGTTAAAAAGTTAATTTATAAACTAAATGATGGTCTCGGCAACTTTGGAGCTGATCAAAACATTAGACAAGACTTAACGGAAATAAAAGCCATTAAGCTTGGTGATTTAGATAACGACAATAGGCTGGATTTGATAGTTGCCATAAGAAACAATAACAATTCAGAATACTTTAGTGATCTTAATTGGTATAAAAATTCTGCTTCTTTGACTTTTACGACCATGCCAGCTGTTGACCTTAACATACGAATGATAAGTCAAATTGATGTTTTTGATTTGAATAATGATGGACATAAAGACCTTTCTACTTTCTCCTATAACCATAGAACGACTAGTTATCAAAATAGCGGTTCAGCCACTTTTGGTGCGCCAAAATATCCAGCAGCTGCTAATTTGGGAGCCAGTTCAGCCATGGCAGGCGATATTGATGGCGATGGCGATACCGATTTGGTAACCTCTTCCTTAAGTGAAGGTAAAATTTATTGGTATAAAAACACTGATAATAGCTTTGGGAATCAAATTGTTGTTAGTCATCTTGCTGATTCAGCAAAAAAAGCATTTTTAGCCGATATGGATGGCGACGATGATTTAGATATAATCTCTATTTCAGGACCTTCAACTTCGGGTTATAACGATAAGATTTCATGGTATAAGAATTTGGACGGATTAGGTAATTTTGGTACACAAATCAATATTCCAATTGATACATATGACAGTCCAGACGGATTACTAGTATATGATGTTGATACAGATGGTGATAATGATATTGTAACCTCACTCGACAATTGGCCTGATGACGGTGATAAAATTGTTTGGTATGCCAATAATGGCACAGGAAGTTTTTCAACAGAGCAACTTATTGCAGCTGGTCCTGATGGTGTGATGGCGCTCAAAAAAGCGGATATCGATAATGATGGTGATTTTGATTTGGTTTGTGCTTCAAGATTAGACAACACCATTAGCTGGTTTCAAAACACAAATGGTTCGGGAAGTTTTGGCCCTAAACAAGTTATTACAAGTACAGCACTTAGTGTTGCAGATGTTGCTATTGCCGACTTCGATTCAGATGGTGATAATGATGTGGCTTATGTTTCCAATGGTTCAGCGGATGACCTTCTTTGGCAACCCAATTTGGGCACAGGAACTTTTGGTACATCGCAAATCATTAATTCAAATATTGATTCTAATGGTGCTTTAACTCTTGTTGCCTCTGATATTGATAATGATAGTGACATGGATATTATTGTAGGAGAATCGACTAAAGCTACTTGGTCTGAAAATTTATATGGTCAAGCCAATTTTGAACCACCAAAAACGATAGCTACAGCATTAACTACGATTACCAGCTCGCAAACTATGGATGCGGATAATGATGGCGATTTAGACATTTTAATGACTTCTTCAGGAAGCAGCAAGGTAGTTTGGTTCATCAACCAAGGACTTAATCAAAACACTATAAAAGGTACAGTTCGCTTAGATATCGAAGGAAATGGATGCGGTCCAAATGATGCTAAATTGCCTAATATTTTAGTATCAACTACTAACGGTACTAACACTTATGCAACTTTAACTTCTAGAAATGAATATATTGGACAATACCGCTTGTATGTAGGTCAAGGGGAATTTGAAACCACAGTAATGGCGGATATTCCTTCTTATTTTGTTTTAAATCCATTGTCAGACGCTGCCTCTTTTTCAGGATATGGCAATATTGATACGGCAGATTTTTGTATCGAACCTACTGGTATATTTAATGATTTGGTTGTCGCTTTGTATCCTCTTAATGAAGCAAGACCTGGCTTTGACGTTTCCTATAATTTTATTTATAAAAATAGAGGTACAACTTCTTTAACTGGTCAAGCAACCCTTCAATATGATAACACAAAGATGCAGTTTTTGAATGCGAACGTTATGCCAACTTCACAAACCGCCAATAGCTTGATTTTCGATTTTACTAATTTGACACCTTTCGAAATTAGAAATGTGATTTTAAATTTTAATATTTTGCCACCTCCAACGACTAACATCGGAGAAACATTAGTATTCACAGCAACTGTAACTCCAATTGATGGTGATTATACTCCTGAGGATAATACCTTTATCTTGCAAGAAACACTAATCGGTTCTTATGATCCTAATGACATTACTTGTCTGGAAGGTGAGCAAGTGCTCATTGCTAATGCTGACGATTACTTGCATTACAGAATTCGTTTTCAAAATACAGGAACGGCAAGTGCTATAAATGTTAGAGTAGAGCATGAGTTAGATCCAAAGTTGGACTGGACTACTATACAATTAGAAGGGATGAGTCACAACGGGAGAACCACCATCACTGATGAAAGCCAAGTAACGTTTATGTTCAATAATATCCGACTTCCTCACAGTGCTGCTAATGAAGCTGCTTCTAATGGCTATATTATGTTTAAAGTTAAACCAAAAGCCAACACTATTGAGCTTGGTGATACGGTTAGTGCTACTGCGGCTATTTATTTTGATTTTAATCCGCCTATCATCACTAATACTGCCAATACTACTTATGTGAACACTTTAGATAACAATGAGTTTAATGTTGCAAAATGGGTTATCTATCCTAATCCTGCCGAAGAACTACTTAGTGTTACGGGAATTGACCAGATTGAACTGTTGCAAGTGCATACTATTTTAGGAAGTAACGTTTTAGAAGTAAGAAACACTAATGAAATTAATGTTGCCGATTTGGAAGTAGGTGTCTATTTACTTACTATCACTACTGAGAAAGGAAATTATACGCAAAAATTTATTAAACAGTAAACGAAGTATTGTTTTCCAGTTTCTATTATCATCAATTCGATTTTCGGGAGATATTACATTTTTATATGCAGAAAAAAATTGATCTAAGTTAGTATTAAAAACTAGTTTAAGTACTGTTGAATTTCTCGTGTTTAAATTAATTTGCCTTTAAATAATATTAACTATGTGGATTTTTATTTAGTAAAAAAGTAAAATTCAAGTAAAAATTATTTTCCTTAATCAAATCAATGTTGTTTTTAGTCAATCTTGAAATATAAATATATCCAATATCAAATTTTACTTTATTGTTTAGTTTATAACAAATGTTGGTAAATATTCTATTGTGATCAAAAATATGTTGTGCATCTGTACCTGTTGTATTTATCAATAGTTCGTCACCAATAGCTACGTTATAATTTGAATTAAAATCATATCTAAAAGCTAGTCTATTTCGCAATCGAGAAGTATTTCTTATTGAACCTTCAAAAATTCTATATTCAATTGCAGTTCTATCAACAATATATAAATGCTTGATGATTTCATGTTGCAGTTCAATTGAAGTGCTTAAACGATATTCGTTAATTGGTTTAACAACTGCATCACTTTCATTTTGAATAATTTTATAATTTGAAAAATAGGCAAAAGGGGAAATAGCATATACAACGTTTTTATTTTGCTTGTAATATACCCAAGTTCTAAAAGTATACATCAGGTTTTTATCAAAAAGATTGTTACTTTCAAAATCATTTTGTCTACGATGCTGAAATTCAATATCTGTTTTTAATTTTTCAGTAGCTTCAATACTTAGTGTTGTTCTAAACCAGCTATTTGTATGATCTTGTGCAACTATTTTTGGGGCAAAAAAGGTTACTACTAGTACTGTAAGTATGGCATTTATTTTAGATTTCATTTTTATTTTAATGAGGCAGTTTATCTCTAAAAAAACCATAAACCCAAGTGCCAACGATTGCAAAAAACAAAGTGACAATCATTACCGTTACTCCAGTTCCTATTTGAGCGAAAATTGGTCCTGGACAAGCTCCGGTAATTGCCCATCCTAATCCAAATATAAGTCCTCCAATAACTTGTCCTTTATTGAACGTTTTATTATGAAATTCTATTTTCTCACCATAAATGGTTTTGATATTGAATTTTTTTATTAGAAAAACAGAAATTATTCCAACGATAACGGCACTTCCAATAACTCCATACATGTGGAATGACTGAAAACGAAACATTTCTTGTATTCTATACCAACTAATTATTTCTGCTTTAATGAATACTATTCCAAATAGTAAACCAACAATTAAATATTTAATATTATGATACCATTTGTGTTCTAATTGACTTTCATTTACGCAAATTGTATCGAGCGAACGAGTTTCAAAATCGGTGTTTTGTTTTGTATTTTTCATAGTTTTATTAAAGTGATAAGATTAGAGGAAGAATATAATTAGCCATGATTAATCCACCAATGAAAAAGCAACATGTAGCAATTAACGATGGGAGTTGAAGATTAGATAATCCCGAAATAGCATGACCACTAGTGCAACCACCAGCATAGCGCGAACCAAAACCAATCATAAATCCACCCACAACTATTAAAAGAAATCCTTTAAGTGTGAATAAACTATCCCATGAAAAAATCTCCGATGGAAGCATTCCATCTATAGCTGTAATTCCATATTGAGCTAGTTCTGCTTTTAAATTTTCATTTATAATAATTGGGTTGGGATTTTCTAAGAATTGAAAAGCAACAATGCCGCCAATTAAAATGCCAAGAATAAAAAATAAGTTCCAAATTTCTTTTTTCCAATCGTATTTAAAGAATGAAATATTGGCTGGCAAGCAAGCTGCACAAGCGTGACGTAGATTGGCACTAATACCAAAATTTTTATTTCCTAAAATCAATAAAGTTGGAACAGTAAGTCCAACTAATGGACCAGCGATGTACCAAGGCCAAGGTTGTTTGATAAATTCTATAATTTCCATAGTTTAAATTTTATGATGCAAATTTGAGGCATAAAAAGGACGTGGTTTGTAACCTTTATCACATAACAAAAAAAAGTGCTTGATTGCTCAAACACTTTTACATTAAATGATTTTAGAATTATGATTTCTTTTTATCTTTTTTAGATTTTCCTGTTTCTTCAGGTGAGCATCCCTTTTTCTCATCGCTTGAACAACATTTTTTACCATTAACAGAACATTCTTTTTTAGCTTTTTCTTTTTTCTTTTGTTTTGGTTCTTGTGCATTTAAATTCATTGAGAATAAGAAAGCTACTAACGCTGTCATTAAAACTGATTTTTTCATTTTTAAATATTTATTAAATTAATTTATAGGTTGCCAAAAGGCGTTTTTTATTGATTTCTAATTATTTTTTGAGAAGCATAAAATTTATTATCTAGTATGAATGTTAGAATGACAATCTTCTCTTTTGCATTTTCTAAACTAAAATTCATTTCATTATTGCCAACTTGTAATCCTTCAATTTCTCCATCGTCTAACATTTTTCCATCTAATGAAGTGATGAAGTAGTCTAAAGTAGCAACATAAGGCAAATTGAATTGAATTCGAACTATATAATCATTCGTTGGATTTGGCGAAACCGAAAAAGTAAATGGATTTTTACCATCCATTGTAGCAACATTCAAACTTGGATTGTACACCAATTTTACTTCATAAATAGTTGGATCTGCGGATGTAGCATTGGTTTGATTGGTAGAAAAAGCATTTCTCATAGGACTTTGAATTCCACCATAAAGATGTCCTATAACAAACTCGGTTGTTGCAATATCATTTAACTTAATCACTTCATTGGTATAGTGTGATAAATTTTTATTTAGAATAAATTCAGCTCCAGCTCCTTTTAAATTTGGCATTTCGACTGGAAAATTATGTTCCGATAAAGTTCCATCAGCCAATCTAGTAGTTCTACTTATGGTTTTTACAAATGGCACATTATTGTCTTGTACCAAAGTTGTACCATTGTAATAGTACTGACTAATTCCACCAAAAAACAAGCTATGCATTCTGTTATTTTCTTGGTCATAAATACCAACTTTACCCGAATGATAGTTGCTTAAATATTGGTTGAATTGCGTTTGTGGAAAATAACCACTACTTTTTATATCTACTGGATAAAGAAATGGTAAGTCAGCATTGATTTGAAATACTCCCGAGGAAATAGTATATCCTTCTTCTCCGTCCGGAAATATTTGCGGCACTAAATTATAATCTCTTCGGTGCAAATGAACTTCATCTACAACTTCGAAATAATTGCTAAAACTCAATTGTGTTCCTGAATTATCAATAGTAAATTTTTGAATTTTGCTTACATACGTTTGTTCAAAAGTTGGATTTCCCATAGGATTATATCTTCCCATAAAGGTTTGTCCACCAACTAAGTAAAATTCATTTCCAATTTTGCCTAGTTGTCCGCCTGTGTTTTGAAAAATTGGATTAGCAATTTGTTTAAAATAGCTTGATATAGGTGTTCCATCAATGATTGCATTAATCAAATTTGGAACATCAATCGAAGTTAATTTATCAAACGTAACATGATCATTTTCAGAGACTGAATACGCATAACCGCCAATTAAATAAAGTGTGTTTCCGTCTTGATGAAAGTTCATGTTTGTCGATTGCAATTGTTCACTTATAGCTGTTGGTAATGAGTTTACAGAAGCTGACCAAAAGAGTTGCGTTTCAATATCAACAACATAGATTGTTGTATTGTTTTGCGAATTTGGAAAAGCATTGAATGGTTGTCTTGCATGAATACCATCTTTTCTTCCGCCAATTATTAGCCATTTGCCGTCATGTTGCGCAAATGCATACGAGTGTAATCCTGGAAGATTTGCTATGGTAATGGGTATAAGTTGCAAATCATAAGGAAATGTATTTTGTGCTGATGTAATTTTACTAAAAAGTAACATCAAACACATAAAAATATATCTTTTCATGTATATAAATAATCAAGTTATTCCATCACTCTGAATAGTTTCTACTCAAAGTAATAGGTTTAATTTTTTTTACGTTAAATTATATTTATGAAAAAATTTTGGGCGGTTGCCAAATAGAATTTTTATATTGAGAAATAATTACTTCTTTATAAATTGAAGTTTCTTCATCAATGATTTCAATGAATTCTATTTTATCATTGTTGATAAGAATGTTTGAAGTGATGTAATGAACGGGATTAAAACTCAAATTCATAATTATTTTTCCCTTTTCACAACCCGATTGTTCTTCTTTGTCTGAATTCATCTTTTGACAAGTAGATTGACATTTTTCAGACAACTGCATTTTAATAGCTCTAACAGATGGAAGTACAGTTAGTGCAGTTAAATAAAAACAAAGTAGGTATGCGAAAAATTTCATTGAAACAAATATAATTAGTATTGTTTAATCATAACCTGATTTTTGTCACATTTTAATATTAAAAGCTTCCTGAAATCATTTATTTTTTTCTCGTAATAATACCAAAAGGCAAATACAACGGACAAAAGCTAATAAATGAAGTCAGAATGAAGGCAATTGCAAAAAGTCCTAATACGATTGCTAATGTTCCATTTATAACATTTGTATAATATAAAACGCCAATAACGATAGCCAATATAAAACGTATTGTTCTATCTAAAAAACCCATATTTTTTTTCATAATAAACTGATTATAAATGTTATTAATTTATTTTTTCTAGAACTATTTTAATAATTTCTTCTTTTGATAAAACACCTGATTGCCTCCATAATTGTTCCCCATTTTGATATAACATCATGGTTGGAACGCCACGTACTTGAAACTTTGAAGCTAGTTCTTGGTTTTTATCCACATCAATTTTAATGATAGTAATTCGCTCTCCAAGGTTGTCTTTTACTTGTTTTAGTATAGGCGTTAACATCTGACATGGTCCACACCAAGTAGCAAAAAAATCGACCAAAACAGGTTTGTCATTAGTAATAAGATTTTCGAAACTAGTCATTTTTTTGATTTTTTATTGGAACAGAACAGCTACTGCCGCAACAACCTGTATTGAACAATGCCATTGCTGAAAATAATATTCCGGGTAAAATCATCCAATAGTTTTGTGTTTGAACAGATTGAATGATTATAAAGATGCCTAAAATTAATCGAACAAAACGTATGAATGACCAGTTATGTATTATTTTTTGAAACATTTTACTATTGATTTATAATTTGATTTACCTCTTGCCAAGTACCACCGTTGGTGACATTAGTAAATCCATTTTGTTCTAAAATCGATTTGGCTTGACTGCTTCGGTTACCACTTCGGCAAAAAACGACAATGTTTTCTTTTCCTTTAAATTTTGCTAATTGATTTTGAACTTGGTCCAAAGGTATATTAATAGAACCGTTTACATGTCCTTCGGCAAATTCTGCTGGTGTGCGAACATCAACTAAAAAAGCACCTTTTGAGATTATATCTTTGATTTGAGTTGTATCTGAATTAGAAAAAATGTTTTTAAATATTCCGAACATAATTGAAACTGTTATAATTACTACTATTATTTTAATACTTTGCTTTGACATACAAAATCGGTTTTTGAAACATTTGTTTTTGCAATGGCATTGAAACCACCTTCAACTTCACTGAAGTTTCTGTAACCTCTTGCTTGTAATATTGAAGCTGCCATCATTGAGCGATAACCACCAGCACAATGCATAAAGAAATGTTCTTCTGGATTGATATCTTTTACCCATTCATTTATTGCTGCTAATGGACGACTGTAGGCTTCTTCTACATGCTCTGCTTCATATTCACTTTCTTTTCTAACGTCAACAACTTTACTTTCACCAATTTTTACTTCTCTTTCAAATTCTTCAGCAGTAATTCTGTTTACTTTATCAACTTCATAACCTGCTGTTGCCCAAGCTTGAAAACCATATTTTAAATGTCCAATTATGTTATCAAAACCTACACGAGTTAAACGCGTTACGGTTTCTTCTTCCATTCCTAAATCGGTTACTAATAAAATTGGTTGTTTTACATCACCAATTAGAGCACCAACCCAAGGAGCAAAATCACCATTGATACCAATGTTTATGGATTGTGGAACATATCCTTTCGCAAAATCACTATTGTTACGAGTGTCTAAAATTAAAGCTCCAGTTTCTTCAGCAACTACTTCAAATTCGGTTGCATTAATAGCTTTCATACCATTATTAAAAACGTTTTCAAAGCTTTCAATTCCGCTTTTATTCATTGCCACATTCATTCCAAAATAGGCTGGTGGAGGTAACAAACCATCGGTAACTTCTTTGATAAATTCTGCTTCAGTCATATTGGCTCTCAGAGCATAATTAGTTGCTTTTTGGTCTCCAATAGAACCAACTGTTTCTTTACTCATATTTTTTCCGCAAGCCGAACCTGCACCGTGCGCTGGATATACAATTACATCATCAGCCAATATCATTATTTTATTTCTCAAAGAATGAAATAGCAGTCCAGCCAATTGCTCTTGTGTCATGTGTGCCGCTTTTTGAGCTAAATCGGGACGACCAACATCACCTAAAAACAACGTGTCTCCAGAAAAAATGGCGTAATCTTTACCATCGGCATCAATTAGCAAATAAGTAGTGCTTTCCATAGTATGACCAGGTGTGTGTAGTACTTTTATTTTGATATCACCAATTT
>DAOLYL010000078.1:0-10496 GCA_035425765.1 Flavobacterium sp.
GGCAATGTTAATACAGCACCTAAACTTGCTAAAATTCCAAATAAGAAAAGTAAGTTTACAATTAAAGCTGCATTTGCATACCAACCTGCTCTACCATAATAGAAAACCATCCATAAACATACTAATAAGAAACCTGCAATAGATGAAGTCATACCAGCATCAATTGCTTTTTGACCTAATGATGGTCCAACCACTTCTGATTGAACTATTTCAGCAGCAGCAGGTAATTTACCCGCTCTTAATACGTTAGCTAAATCTTTAGTTTCAGAGATATCAAAATCACCTGAAATTTCTGAACGTCCACCAGCAATTGGTCCTGTAGAAACTCCTGGAGCAGAATATACAACATCATCAAGTGCTATTGCAATAGCGCTTTTTTGAGTATAAGCTCTTCCAGTTAATTCTTCCCAAGCTCTTGCTCCTGCACCATTCATTTGCATTGTTACCGATGGTTTACCCATTTGATCAAATGAATCTTTCGCATCAACAATAACGCCACCACTTAATGGAGCAATATCATCTCTATTTCCTTTTAAAGCGTATAAATCAACTGTTTCAACGTCTTTTTTAGTTTTTGCATCTTTAACAGAAACTGGTTTTCCCCAAACAAATTTTACGTTTTGTTTATCAGCAGGAACCAAAGCACGAATTTCTGGTCTTTTAAAATAACCATTAATTGCAGCAGTATCTTTAGTTGTGAAAGTAGCCAAAATTGGTCCACCACCTTGACCAACCAATCTATCAAATAAAGGATTATTTCCTTTTTTGGCAGCAGCTGTATCTGTTTCTTTATCAGTTAATAATTTAGTTAATGAGTCAACTGGTTTTTCTGCTTCTTTAACTTCTGATTTTACAGTAGCTTTCAAAGCTTCGTTAGCCGAACCTAAGAATCCCATGAATTCTTCTGCTTTGTATGTTTCCCAAAATTCTAATTCCGCTTTACTAGAAACTAATCTTTTAATACGGTCAACATCTTTAGCTCCAGGTAATTCAATTAAAATTCTACCTGTTTGACCAAGTTTAGCAATGTTAGGTTGAGTTACACCAAATTTATCGATACGACTTCTCAATACTCCAAATGCAGATTCTACCGATTCGTCTACTTTTTTAACTAATACCTTTTTAACTTGGTCATCAGTCATATTAAAGTTGATTTCATCCGATAAATTTCTGTTAGCAAAAATATCCGGAGAAGCTAATTTAGTAGTTCCTTTATTAGCATCAAAAGCTACGAAAAAAGCATCCAAATAACTTTGGTTTCCTTCTTGATTTCGAGTCGCTTCATCTAAAGCTTTATTGAAAACAGGATTGTTAGAATTATTAGACAATCCTTTCAACACATCTTTAACCGAAATTTGAAGAATAACGTTAATTCCTCCTTCAAGGTCAAGACCTTTGTTGATTTGTTTGTCTTTTACCTCGTCGAAAGTAAAATCCGTAAATCCTAAATTGAATACTTTTTCTTTCCCAATCGAATCAAGATATTTGATTTCCTTGTCAGGATTTCCACCTGCGAAAGCTTTTGCATCATTTTTTACTTTGTTTGCCACAAAAGTGAAAGAAAGTTGGTAGATACTCACCAATGCAAATAGAATTGCGAAAAATTTAACTAGTCCTTTATTCTGCATTATTACTAAAAATTAATTAATCTTTTGGTTATTGTTTAGAGTTTCAAAAGAAACAAACAACTGAAATTCAACACATTACTTTTTAAAGAAATGATTTTCCAATTGTTCCCTTTTTTTGAAACGTGCAAATATATAATTCTAAGTGTGATTAACCAATATTTTAATGATTAATATCAAAAAAAATCAAGGAAATCAACCAATGTTTAATAATCTTATTTGAAACAGAAAAATAAACAACAAAACTTTATCAAAAAAAAAAGAATAACTAAATTTTATTTGAGAATCCTTTTTACGCAACCAATCCACTGCTTTTGTATCTTTGATAGACCAACCAATATAAAAGCAATGAAAAAAAACTACCTAATTATTGCATTTCTTTTTGCTATAAACACACTCAACTCACAAACTTTTGAGTGGCTAAAAACACCAAGTATTGATTTTAATACTTCGCCGAACATGGTTACTTATACTTCGGCTTCAGATGGTCAAGGAAATACTTTTGTTTGCGGATTTAAAGACACTCCGTTTTTATACAATCGAGTTCAAGGTAATCTTTCCTTAATTAAATATGACACCAACGGAAACGAACTGTTTTCTAAAACCCTAACTGGCGATTTGCACGCTCACAAGCTACAAACAGATAGTGAGGGAAATATATATGCCGCAATAACTTTTTTAACTAACATCAGTATTGGAACTTTTATCCATTCGCAACCGCTGTTTGTTGAAAACCCTGTGCTTATCAAGTTCAATTCTAATGGCGATTATCTTTGGCACAAAATGATTCCGGGCGAATTCACTAATCATTTCACTTCAATAGCTATAGATACAAATCAAAACCTATATATTGGTTATGATGATTATAACGACTCTATAATTGAAAAAATCGATACTACTAACGGCGCAACTTTACAAACGATAACACAAACCCAAGTAAAATTAATCAGTTCTATTAGTGTTGACAATGAAGGAAACATCTATGCTGCAGGTTCGTGTGCAGAACTCAATGCCGATTTTAATGGTTCAGAAGTTCCAGCACCACATCTTTATACTATATATGTTGTAAAATATAACCCGAATGGGCAAATGCAATGGGTAAAATATATAGAAGATATTACTTGTCCAAGCCCAATGGTGAAAGCCAAAACCCCAAATGAAGTTTATTTTAGTTCTCATTTATTTGATAGTTTTGCATTTGACAATATCACTCCAGAAGGTCCAGTTGATGGTTTTGCAGATTTCTTTTTGTCCAAATTAAATGCTAATGGACAGTTTCAATGGGTGAAAGAAGTTCCAGGAGTTGGTTCTGTAGATATTGGAAACTCCAATTTTTTAGATATTGATTCCAACGGAAACATTTATTTAGCAGGAAACACACGATTTAATATTCAGTGGAATGAAACTGTTGTCACTGATACTAACGGTCCAAATTATGAACTTCTAGTTGTAAAATATAATCCTTCGGGCGAAGTTATTTGGGCAAAAACAGCAGGTGGAACTTCCTATGATCAATCGCACGGTGTTAGTCTGCTTCCTGACGCAAGTGTAATAATAACAGGAATCGCTAGAGGTGATGCTACTTTTGAACCTATACAACACACGAGTACAACGATAAACTATTATCCTTTTGTGGCAAAAATGAACCAAAGTATTTTATCATTACCAGAAACATCGATAGGAACTGTATCAATTTACCCAAATCCTACTAAGGAAAATTTGACTATTGCTACAAACAATTATACAGGAATAGCAACCTTTCACAATCTATTAGGACAAAAGATGAAAACAATTTCAATTACTGCCAACGAAACATCAGTTGATGTTAGTGAATTGGCATTGGGAACTTATTTTTTGAAAATAGAAAATCAAGTAGTAAAAGTCGTTAAGCAATAAATTACCAATCAGCAAAGGATATTCCAAAGCCAACTGTAGTTTGACGAAAGTTATAGTCAATCAGTGTTTCGCCATATCCTTCAAAAACTTGAACATGTCCACGAAGATGTCCTTTTAGTGGAAAAACATAATTCAACTGAATGCTTCCTCCTTTTATTTGGTCAAAAGGATGCGTGATGATGCTATAAAACTGGTGTCGGTGATAGTTGTAAGCCACATTAATTTCACCATTTCCAATATATTTCTTAATGTTTGGATTTTCATCTTCTTCATCTTCCATTCTAATCCATGGATTGAGCGTAATTATCCAATCATTATTTTGATAACCCATGTGAAAAATAATTCGGTTCCAACTTCTTGAATTTGGTAAATCACGACCATTGGACTGATGATTAAAAGAAAACCCAACAGAACGAAAATGACCTCCAAAAAACTTCCAACGAATTGGATATTTAAAAATAATCTCTGGTTCATAATTCAACTCTCTAAAAACCCTAGACAAATCTGTATTGAAAACTTGCCAATGCGCTTTTTGAGTATAACCCAACCAAATATCACCTTTTCCCCAAAAAATACCTTGAACTAATTTGGTCTTGAAACTCACCTGAAACTTAGCTTCGATATTATTATAAGGAAAAGAAGTAGTAGAAGAAAAATCGGGATTATCGCTTGTTGGTTTATCATTTGGTTTAGAAGACCATCGAGCTGGCGCAAGATAAATTGGCTTATAAGACATCAACCTGAAAGTGCCTTGCTGACAAAGACTATCCAATTCCCATCGTTCAGAATAGCTTTTTATGATATAATCATCCGATAATTGAAAAAGTTGTTGCGCTTGAAGTTTTGGTAACAGTACCATCAGTAAAATATAAATCAATCTTCTGGTAAGTGTTACTTTCATGATTTAGAATGTGTTGATTACAAATATAATAGTTTAATGTGGTAGTTTATCTTTAAAAACACCATAAAGAAATGTACCTAAAATTGCTCCTATCAATACTACTCCAATACTCATGAAACCTGCGCCAAGAAGAATAAATATTGGTCCAGGACAAGAACCAACCATTGCCCAACCTAAACCAAAAAGCGTTCCACCAATCCAGTAACGAGCATTTCCTTTTTCTTTGTCTTGAATAACTATCGGATTGCCGTCAATGTCTTTGAGATTATTTCTTTTGATAATTTGAATGCCAATAACACCAGTAATAATGGCAACTGTGATAATACCAAACATGTGAATGGATTGAAATTGAAACATTTCATAAATTCGATACCACGAAACGGCTTCTGATTTGGTTAATACAATTCCAAAAACAAAACCTACTAGTAAATATTTTAATAATTTCATGGCTTAGAAAATTAAGGGTAAAAGAAAATGCGACATGATTAAACCTCCGATAAAAAAACCAATAACCGCTTTTAAAGAAGGAAGTTGAAAATTGCTTAATCCTGAAATAGCATGACCAGAAGTACAACCTCCAGCATAGCGCGAACCAAAACCAATTAACAAACCACCCAAAAGCAAAATCCCAATCATTTTTGGCGATGATAACGCTTGGTTTCCAAAAATACTTTCTGGTACTAATTTTCCGTTTGGTGCTTCAATATTCATTGTGGCTAATTGCTCGATGGTAGTTGGGTTTAAATCAACATTAGAAGCATCACTCAGAAAGTGAACCGCAACATAACCGCCAATCATTGCTCCAAGAACAACCACTAAATTCCAGCGTTGCGATTTCCAATCCCAATCAAAAAAAGATACCTTCTTCCCTATTCCAGTCATGGAACAAAGCGAACGAAGATTAGACGACATGCCAAATTGTTTTCCAAAATAAATCAAGCTAAGCATTATCATCCCAATAACAAAACCAGAGATTGACCAATGCCAAGTGTGCGTTAAAATATCCATACGTATTTATTATTTTTACAAAAATAGAAATTCAATAACAGTTTATTGATTAAAATATATAATTTTATACTCGTAAATTAAAATAAGTACTTCGACCGTTTTAGCACGATTATTGCACGTCGAATGAAAAATGATTATTATGAAAAAAATCAGTTCCGTTTTCACCCTTCTTTTATCCAGTTTATTCCTTTTTTCGTGCGTAAGTACTAAGTCAACAATCAAAAACATTGATGACAAAGCACCAATTCCAACCTTGACGAAAGACAATACTTTTCTAATAACGGAATATAGCGAGGATGCAAAATATGGTTACGATCCTGATTATCCTGTGAATGTTTTTTATAAAAATTCAAAGGATGAGAATTTAAATGCACAACGTTATCTCAATGCTTTAGCTGGTCCAAAAGGCGAAAAAATATTTTATAAAAAACTAGAAAGTTGTTGTCCTTTTCCTAGTAAACGAACCGAAATGGGTGCAGGATTTTTAGATGTTTATGAAATAACTTGGGTTGGACTTCAAAAACCTTTAAAATTATACTTAAACATCTACGAAAGAGGTTATTTGTTAATCCCAATTGGTTTTTCCGCAAAAAAATAGTTTGTTAAAAAGCAATAAAAAGACACAAATAATTGCTATTTTTGCACTTTCAAAAAAACATTATTTATGAACCTAAATACTATTCCACAAATCAAAAATACTGATAGTGGAAACTTCTTTGTTTTAGCTGGTCCATGTGCCATTGAAGGTGAAGAAATGGCAATGAGAATTGCAGAAAAACTAGTTACTATAACAGACAAATTAGAAATTCCTTATGTTTTTAAAGGTTCTTTCAAAAAAGCCAATCGCTCAAGAATTGACAGTTTCTCAGGAATTGGAGACGAAAAAGCGTTAAAAATACTTCGAAAAGTTTCTGAAACGTTTCATGTGCCAACTGTAACTGATATTCATACAAATGAAGATGCAGACAAAGCAGCTCAATATGTAGATATACTTCAAATTCCTGCCTTTTTAGTTCGCCAAACCGATTTAGTCGTTGCTGCTGCTAACACAGGAAAAACAGTTAACTTGAAAAAAGGACAATTCATGAGTCCTGAAAGCATGAAACATGCAGTGCAAAAAGTATTGGATTGCAATAATCAAAACATAATGGTTACCGACAGAGGAAGTATGTTTGGTTATCAAGATATGATTGTTGATTTTAGAGGAATTCCAACGATGCAGCAATATGCTACAACCGTTTTAGATGTTACACATTCACTTCAACAACCTAATCAAATGGCTGGCGTAACTGGCGGAAGACCAGATATGATAGAAACTATTGCTAAAGCTGGAATTGCTGTTGGTGTTGATGGGATTTTTATTGAAACTCATTTTGATCCAGCAAATGCTAAAAGTGATGGCGCAAACATGTTGCATCTAGATTATTTCGAAAACTTAATGACACGTTTAGTTGCTATCAGAAAAACAATCAACGCATTTTAATATTTTTATTTTGAAAAAAGTTTTTTTACTCGCCTTATTCTGTTCTTTACATTCATTTTCACAAGAAGTAGCTACACCTGAAAAATATACTGCTCACAACAAAGGAAAGTTTTTTGTTTATTGGGGTGGAAACAGAGAAAGTTATTCAAAATCTGATATTCGTTTTCAAGGAAACGGATATGATTTTACACTTCAAGATGTTGCTGCACATGACAAACCAAAAGGATATCATTTGGATTACTTAAAT
Source organism: Flavobacterium sp. (assembly GCA_035425765.1). Classification (GTDB taxonomy): domain Bacteria; phylum Bacteroidota; class Bacteroidia; order Flavobacteriales; family Flavobacteriaceae; genus Flavobacterium. The sequence continues at coordinate 7,161 of DAOLYL010000078.1, forward strand.
CCAGCAAGAATGACTATTCCGCAAACTAATTTAAGAATTGGTTATTTTATCAACGACCACTACAACATTGCCATTGGTGTTGACCACATGAAATATGTAATGTCTCAAAACAGAGCAGTTGATTATACTGGAACCTATCCAAATCAAGGAAGTTATGGTGAAATGTTACCAAACGATCAAGTACTTTTAACCGAAGATTTTTTGACTTTTGAACATACAGACGGTTTGAATTATGTTCACACTGAATTTTCAAGAGTGGATGATATTTCTAAATGGGTTAAACTTCCAAACACCGATAAATTTCAAATCAATCTTACCGAAGGAATTGGCGCTGGATTATTATATCCAAAAACCAATGCAAAGCTTTTAGGTAATACACGTCACGATGATTTTCACGTTTCAGGATATGGAGTTTCTGCCAAAGTGGGTTTGAACTTTACTTTCTTCAAATACTTCTTCATCCAAACCGAATTAAAAGGTGGTTACATCAACATGAATGATATCAGAACTACAAGTAGTTCATCAGATAAAGCATCGCAAGAGTTTTTCTTTTTTCAAAGAATTATTGCTTTTGGAGGGATTTTTAGAATTTAGAAAATTATTCTTCGTCGGTATCCGTTGCGTTTGATTTGGCATAATTGCGCCATTTTTCAATACATTCCTTCATGTCGTTAGGAATTTCGGTATCAAAACTCATAAATTCTTTAGTTGTTGGATGTTCAAATCCCAGTGTTTTGGCATGCAGCGCTTGTCTCGGAAGTGTTTTAAAGCAGTTATCTATAAACTGTTTGTATTTAGTAAATGTAGTTCCTTTTAAGATTAGATTTCCGCCATATCGTTCATCATTAAATAATGTATGTCCAATATATTTCATGTGAACTCTTATCTGATGCGTTCTTCCTGTTTCTAATTTACACGAAACTAGGGTAACATATCCAAAGCGTTCTAGAACTTTATAATGCGTCACAGCGTGTTTTCCTTGCTCTCCATCAGGATAAACAGCCATTTGCATTCTGTCTTTTACGTGTCTTGCAATATGTCCTTCGATTGTTCCTTCGTCTTCTTTTACATTTCCCCAAACTAGTGCAATATACTCACGTTCAGATGATTTATCTTCAAATTGTTTTGCCAAATGTGTCATTGCTGCCTCTGTTTTTGCAACAACTAAAAGTCCTGAAGTGTTTTTATCAATTCGATGCACTAAACCTGGTCTTTCGCTTGAATTCATTGGCAAATTTTCAAAATGAAAAGCCAAGGCATTAACCAAAGTTCCGGTATAATTTCCGTGACCTGGATGAACTACTAAACCTGGTGGTTTATTGATAACTAACAACGCTTCATCCTCGTGAACAATATCTAAAGGAATATTTTCGGGAAGAATATGATTTTCAAATGGCGGATGTGTTAACATCACTCGAACCACATCAAAAGGTTTTACTCTATAATTGGATTTTACAGGAATATCATTTACCCAAATATTTCCTTTTTCGGCGGCTTGTTGAATTTTATTGCGTGTAGCAAATTCAATAAATCCCATCAAAAATTTATCAACACGCAACAACGATTGTCCTTTTGGAGAAACAAATCGGTGGTGTTCAAAAAACTCTTCTTCTAGTTCAAAATCTTGATTATTCTCCATCAACAGTATCTATTGGTGGAATTTCTGTAGAATCAACTGCGGTGGAATCTAACATAGTATCATCAAAAACCACTTTTCCATCACCTAAAACTAAATCAATTTTTGATGATTTTAATACTTTTTGACCTGGTTTTACTCGTTGTCCATTCATCATCATTTCTAAAACCATATCTTTTCCTAAATAAGGTTTGTAGGTAATGGTTCCTTCTTGTAAACCAATTGCTTTTAAGGTTGGAATGGCTTGTCGGTATGTTTTTTCAATTAAATCGGGAACAGAAACCATCGTGAAAGTTGAAGCATTTATTTTCAAATATACTTTTCTTCCTGCTTTTACTTTTGCGCCAGCTTTTGGTTCTTGTTCAACGATAGTTAATTTTGGAAATTCAGCTTTAAAATCAACGGTATCAAGGATTATATAATCCAAATCCAACTCGCTTAGTTTTTCTTCAGCTTGTTCAACACTAAGTTTACTCAAGTTTGGCACTTCTATTTCTTCGCCATGATTGGTGAAATAATTCAAACTATTAAAAAACAAAAAGGCAATAATACCAACAGAGACAATGGCAAAAAGAATTTGTCCAAAGAAAACCCGACTAGTTAAGTATTTTCGTAAACTCATAAAAAATTAATTTACGCAAATATATAAAAACCTAAAGCCATTTTGTTTGAAAAAAATTGATAATTTTGTTTAACCTAATACATAAACTAATCCTTAGACAGAAATGAAAAAAGTTGCCATCATCATGGGCGGTTATTCAAGCGAATATCTAATATCTTTAAAAAGTGGAAATGTTGTTTATCAATTTTTGGATAAAACAAAATTTGAAGCTTATCGAATTCACATTTTCAAAGAAAAATGGGTTTATGTTGATGACACTGATACCGAATTCCCTGTTGATAAAAACGATTTTTCTGTGACTATTAAAGGATCTAAAATCAACTTTGATGTAGTTTTCAATGCTATCCACGGAACACCAGGTGAAGATGGATTAATGCAAGCTTATTTCGAATTATTAGGAATTCCACAAAGCTCTTGCGATTATTATCAAGCAGCGTTGACATTCAATAAACGTGATTTATTATCTGTTTTGAAACCTTATGGAATTAAAACCGCAACTTCTTATTATTTAAATCTTGGCGATGAAATTAATACCGATTTAATATTAAAAACGGTTGGTTTGCCTTGTTTTGTTAAACCCAACAAATCGGGTTCAAGTTTTGGAATTTCTAAAGTAAAAACAAAAGAAGAATTTATTCCAGCAATTGAAAATGCTTATAAAGAAGATAACGAAATCATTATCGAAAGTTTCTTAGATGGTACTGAAGTTTCCGTTGGAGTGATTAATTATAAAGGTGAAATTACCGTTTTGCCTATCACAGAAATTGTTTCCGAAAATGATTTCTTTGATTATGAAGCCAAATATTTAGGGAAATCAAAAGAAATAACTCCAGCTCGAATTTCTGCTGAAATGACAGCAAAAGTTTCGACTGTAGCCAAAAAAGCTTACGAAGTATTAAAAATGAGTGGTTTTTCTAGAAGTGAATTCATCATTGTTGATAATGAACCTCATATGTTAGAAATGAACACCATTCCAGGTCTAACCACCGAAAGTTTAATTCCTCAACAAGCGGCAGCTGCAGGAATTTCGTTGACTGATTTATTTACAAATGCGTTGGAATTGGCTTTAAACAAGTAA
>DAOLYL010000079.1:0-5648 GCA_035425765.1 Flavobacterium sp.
ACTAAATAGAAAAACCGAACGGCTAACAGCAGTTTGCAAAAATGGCGGGTTTCGGACTTAATTTAAAGTTGGTTTTGTACTTGCAAAGTCAGTGTTTAACCGAAAATTCAGACTTCCTTAATCCGCCACTTCTGCAAGCCACAAAACGTTAGGCAATTTTAAAAAACGATGGAGAAGAAATTAACATATAGTGGAACAGAATGCAATAACTATTTGTATTTTTCATTTGATGCCGAATACTTCGACACAAAAGAAATTACGGAAAAGCTAAATATTGAACCCGCTACGCAAAGTCTCCCGACTTTACCTAAATAAAACAAACCATTCAATAAAAACCCTCTTTCTCATTGCCCTGATACCATCTCTCATCTAACAATCCAAAAATCTAACAATCTAAAAATCCAAACCCCAATCTTATCAACGAAACCGTTTTCGTTAATAACAACACTATAATCACCAATAAATCAAACCCGTTTATTTATCATTGTTTACGAAATTTGTATCTTTAAATTTTTGAAAACTAAACCATGAAAAAACACAATTATAGCGCCGGACCATGCATCCTTCCACAAGAAGTATTTGAAAAATCAGCCAAAGCCGTTCTAAACTTCAATAATTCAGGACTATCAATACTCGAAATATCACACAGAAGCAAAGATTTCGTTGCAGTTATGGACGAAGCTCGTGCATTGGTTTTAGAACTTCTAGGACTTGAAGGCAAAGGATACCAAGCATTATTTCTTCAAGGTGGTGCAAGTTTAGAATTCCTAATGGTGCCAAACAACCTGATGAAAACAGGCGGAAAAGCCGCTTATCTCGATACAGGAACATGGGCAAACAACGCTATTAAAGAAGCTAAATTATTTGGAGAAACCATTGTCGTTGCTTCATCTAAAGAAGAAAATTACAACCATATCCCAACAGAATATACCATCCCAACAGATGCCGATTATTTTCACTGCACTAGTAACAACACCATTTTTGGAACACAAATGAAATCGTTTCCAAAAACAAATGTTCCAGTAGTTTGCGACATGAGTTCCGACATTTTTTCAAGAAATTTAGATTTTTCACAATTTGATTTAATCTATGCTGGCGCACAAAAAAACATGGGTGCAGCAGGAACAACATTAGTAGTCGTTAAAGAAGAAATCCTAGGAAAATCAGGAAGAACCATTCCAAGTATTTTAGATTATGAAAAACACATCAAAGCAGAAAGCATGTACAATACACCAGCAGTTTTTGCCGTATATACTTGTCTTTTAACGTTACAATGGTTAAAAAACCAAGGTGGAATTTCAGCAATCGAAAAAATAAACGAAGCCAAAGCTACCCTACTTTATAACGAAATAGACCGCAATCCATTATTCATCGGAACAGCCAATGTAGAAGACAGAAGCAACATGAACGCAACCTTCCTATTAGTAAACCCTGAGCATCAAGAAACATTTGATAAAATGTGGAAAGAAGCAGGAATTTCAGGACTTCCTGGTCATCGTTCCGTTGGTGGTTATCGCGCTTCTATGTACAATGCTTTACCACTAGAAAGCGTCCAAGTACTAGTTGACGTAATGAAAAAACTAGAAGAAGTTAGTATTCAATCACAAGTAGCACAACAGTAAATACAGTTTAAATTAAACATTAAACGCTAAAAATTAAACATTAAAAATGAAAGTATTAGCCAACGACGGAATTTCTAAAAGCGGAATTAAAGCATTAGAAAAAGGTGGTTTTGAAGTAATTACAACCAAAGTGGCCCAAGAACAAGTGGCAAACTTTGTCAATCAAAATAACGTTTCAGTAGTATTAGTTCGCAGCGCAACCAAAGTAAGACAAGACATTATTGATGCATGCCCAGGATTAAAAATAATTGGTCGTGGCGGCGTTGGAATGGATAATATTGATGTGGAATATGCCCGTAACAAAGGAATTCATGTAATCAACACGCCTGCTTCATCCTCAGAAAGTGTAGCCGAATTAGTTTTTGCCCATTTGTTTACTGGCGTTCGTTTTCTATATGATGCCAACCGAAATATGCCATTAGAAGGCGATACAAATTTTGATGGATTAAAAAAAGCTTACGCAAACGGCATCGAATTGCGTGGAAAAACATTAGGAATTGTTGGTTTTGGACGAATTGGTCAAGCCGTAGCAAAAATGGCATTAGGATTAGGAATGAAAGTCATTGCTGCCGATAAATTTGTGGACAAAGCCGAAGTAAAAGTTGACTTTTATAATGGTCAATTTATTAATGTAGAATTTGAAACAGAACCTTTAGAAGACGTCTTCAAACATGCTGATTTTATAACACTTCACGTTCCTGCACAAGAAGGTTATGTCATCGGAAAAGAAGAATTTCAATTACTAAAAGATGGTGTCGGAATTGTAAACTGCGCTCGTGGTGGAGTTATTGATGAAGTAGCTTTAGTAGAAGCGTTAGATGCTGAAAAAGTAGCTTTTGCAGGTTTAGACGTTTTTGAAAACGAACCAACTCCCGAAATTCAAATTCTAATGCACCCAAAGATTTCGTTAACACCTCATATTGGTGCAGCAACTCTTGAAGCTCAAGACAGAATTGGAACCGAATTAGCAGAACAAATTATAAGTCTGTTAAAGACCGAAAAATAACCTACATTTTTTATTTAGTTGTATTTTTTTTCATACATTTGATTATTAACCAATAAAAAAATACAAGATGTTTGAGCAATTAACAGAACTAGTAAAACAATATGGTGGCGAAGCGGTTGTAAACAATTCGGCTGTGCCAAACGACCAAAATGAAGCAGTTATGGAACATGCAAGTGGTTCTATTTTAGACAGCTTAAAAAGTATCGCTTCTCAAGAAGGTGGAACTGATTTAATTGGAAAATTATTTCAAGGAAACAATGCAAACGATGCTTCAAATCCTGTCGTTAGCATGATTACCAACCAGTTAAGCGGAAGTCTAGGACAAAAATTTGGTTTAAGCAGCGAAGCATCTTCTGGTGTTGCTGGTAGTTTAATTCCAAAAGTTTTAGGTTCACTAATCGGTGGAGCAAAAGATCCTAATAATTCAGGCATTCAAATTAATGATGTCATCGGAGCTATAACTGGCGGTAGCGAATCTTCAAATGGTGGATTGATGGATGCCATTTCTAAATATGGTGGAATGCTCGGATTAGATAAAGATGGCGATGGAAAAGTAGGAATTCAAGAAGCAGTTTCGGCAGTTAGCGGAGACGGAAAAAGTGGTGGTGGATTTTTAGGTGGTTTACTAGGCAAACTCTTCGGAAAATAATCATTTCTAAACAATAAAATATAAACCACGTTTTGCGTGGTTTTTTTATATGTTAAAATTAGCAATCATAAAATTCCTTTTTTGTAATTTTATGAAAAACAAGTAGCTATGAAAAATATATTCTTTTCGTTATTCATAATAATACTCGTTATAAGTTGCCAATCTACCAAAAATCAAGTGGTTCAAAACAATAATCTAAAACCATCTGACACGGTTAAAATTGCAAACGAAGAACTAGAATATGAAGTAATAATTATTGATCCTGGCTTTAGTTCATGGATACTTGGACGCGCTCAACCAAGAGGTTTCCATTCCGAAACATTTTTAGAAAACAGAAATAGAATTTATGTTGCCGAGTGGAATCGCAGAGCAATGCAACCTCTTTCATTCAACCCCAATCTATATGAAATGCAAATCGATTACAATCCTAACATCCACTATGGATATGAAGTCAATTATTTAATTTACAATTACTTTATTTATTTTCAAATTACATACAAACAACAATTAGCAGGATTTGTTCCTAGAATTTAAAATCAATAGCTTTGCATAAGTTTAATTTCTATGGCAAGTTTTAAAGAACGCTGGAACATCACTTCAAATTGGCAAGTCTTTGTCATCCTGATTGTATTTGCAGTTACTGGTTCGTCATCCGCTTTATTAGCAAAACCCTTTTTAGGACTCTTTGGAATTGAAAAAGGAACCATTTCCAATTGGTTATACTATCCGTTATATATAGTGATGATATTCCCTATTTATCAAGTATTACTAGTTTCATTTGGTTTCATCTTCGGACAATTCAAGTTCTTTTGGGCATTCGAAAAAAAAATGCTCCGAAGCATGAAACTTGGTTTCATTGCTGACTTTTTTGAAAACAAAAAAAGAGCTTAAAGCTCTTTCTTTTCTCTTTTAAATACATAAGTATAAATCCACATCAGTGTAAATGTTGGAATAAAATCCGTAAACGGAATTATCTCTTCTAAAAAAGCAAAAACTCCTGCCACTTTTCCCGAAGCACCTTTATAAATTCTAGTCATCATATATCCAGCAATTGGTGCCCAAAGCAAATCGCCTATTTCACCCAAAGCAGGAATAAGAAAAGTTGCCATTCCAACCAAGTCTAATGCAAGACTTAAAATCAAATCCCTACTTTTATCCGTTTCAAAATTTGACTGTTCGCTAGTTTTAATTTGTTCTGTCAATTTTAGTATTTTTAAATTAATTGATAAAACATATAATCAAAACTAATGCCAAATTTATTCCTGATTAATTAAATTGAAAAAATCATTTCTATTTTCTTTCTCATTAAAAATTCCTCCATATTGAATTGTTGAAGTATAACTGCTTTCATCTTTAATTCCTCTGCTCGAAACACATAAATGCTTGGCTTCCATCACAACAATAACATTATCCGTTTCTAAAGCTGACTTTAACTCATTAAAAATTTGCATAATCAATCGTTCCTGCACTTGCGGACGACGAGAATAATAATCAACAATTCTATTCAGTTTAGACAAACCAATTACTTTCCCGCTAGAAACATAACCAATATGTGCTTTTCCAATAATTGGTAAAAAATGATGCTCACACGTTGAGTTGAAGCTAATGTTGGCTTCCACTAACATCTTATCATAATTATAACTATTATCAAAAACAGAAATCTTTGGTTTATTCGCTGGATTAAGCCCTGAAAAAATTTCTTGAATAAACATTTTCGCTACTCGATGTGGTGTTCCTTGCAAACTATCATCAGTCATATCCATTCCCATTTCATCCATGATAGCATGAAAATGTTTCTCAATAGCAACCATCTTTTCGTCATCTGATTTTATAAATGCGTCAGGTCGCATTGGAGTTTCCGCAGAAGTCATTTGATGATTGTCGCCTATCAATTCAAATAATTCTTTTTCAATGGTTGTGTTCATAAGAATTAATTTTTATTTTTTGTTTAACAAAAGTAGTTATTAATTAAACAAAAAATAACACTTAACAAAACTTTATAAATTATTCAACTATAAATAAAATTGATAATGACCAATAAATAAAAATACTTTGTTACTTTGTAAAAAAATCGATTGATGATTATTGCAAAAAATATTATTAAAAAATACGATAGCTTACAAGTACTAAAAGGTGTTTCGCTAGAAATCAAAAAAGGAGAAATAGTATCAATAGTTGGTGCTTCTGGAGCAGGAAAAACTACACTACTCCAAATCCTTGGAACACTTGATAATCCTGATAAAAACGAAAATTCATATTTAGAAATTCAAGGACAGAATTTATTAAAAATGAAAGACAAAGAACTGTCAAAATTTAGAAACTTACATCTTGGATTTATCTTTCAGTTTCACCAATTGTTACCAGAATTTAC
>DAOLYL010000079.1:5748-10336 GCA_035425765.1 Flavobacterium sp.
AATGAAGAACTAGCCAATATGGCTGATAGAAAATTAGTAATGGTTGATGGTTTAATTTCGGAATAATGAACTTTGACGAACTCAAAGAATTCCTAGACGAAAAAGTTGAATTATACAACACTAAAAAATTCATAGACTCTGATCCTATTCAAATTCCGCATCAGTTTTCAGTAAAAGAAGATATAGAAATTGCTGGTTTTCTTTCCGCTACAATCGCTTGGGGAAATCGAAAAATGATTATCAACAATGCACAAAAGATGATGGATTTAATGGATAATTCGCCATTTGACTTTGTTAAAAATCATAGTGAAAAGGATTTAGAAAGCTTAAATCATTTTGTACACCGAACTTTTAACGGGCAAGATTTTCAAACGTTCATAAAATCATTGCGTCATATTTATAAAAATCATGGTGGATTGGAAAGTATTTTTACTAAAAACCAAGAGTCAACTTCGCTTCAAAAAAGTATAACTGTTTTCAAAAATCATTTCTTTGAAATAGAACATCAAAACAGAGCTAACAAACACGTTTCTAATCCCGAAATGGGTTCAGCAGCCAAACGTATTAACATGTTTCTCCGTTGGATGGTTCGTCAAGATAATGCTGGTGTTGATTTTGGTCTTTGGAAAAACATTTCACCAAGCAAGTTATCATGTCCTTTAGATGTTCATTCGGGAAATGTAGCAAGAAAACTTGAACTGCTTTCTAGAAAACAAAACGATTCAAAAGCGCTAAACGAACTGGATGCAATGCTACGCAAACTAGACGCAACAGATCCAGTAAAATATGACTTTGCACTCTTTGGATTAGGTGTTTTTGAACGTTTCTAATTCATTATAATTCTATTCAATTCCTCCAAACTAATTGGTTTAGAAACAAACTCTCGAACAGTTTTATAAAGCGATACTTTTTCAATTTCAGTAGAATCAATCGTTGACGAAGTTACATATACGTTTAGCGAATCGCCAAAAGGCAATAACTCAACTTCGTCCAAAAACTGCCAACCGTCAAGCATTGGCATATTAATGTCAAGAAAGATTATATCGGGTAACTTTTCGTTTTTTGAAAATTTTTCTTTTAATACTTCTATAGCTAAATACCCATTCGAAAATGTTTCCAAAGGTGTGTTGTTTTCCATTTTTAAAAATAACTTTTTAAGTACAAAAACAAATATCGCATCATCATCTATTACAAAAATAGATTTATTATCACTCATATAATCTGAATTTAAATTCGGTTCCGGTATTAACTTTACTCTCTACGCTTATATTTCCGCCCAATGCTTCTATGTGGTTTTTGGTCATAAATAATCCTAAACCAACGGCATCGGCATTGCCATGAAATGTTTTATACATTCCAAATATTTTATCTTTATTTTTAACTAAATCTATTCCTAGACCATTGTCTTTTACTGCAATAGTATATTCTTTACCATTTTTAATTGCTGTTATTTCTACAATCAAATCTCTTTCTTTTGAACGATATTTAATAGCATTTGTTATCAAATTGAGCATAATACTTTCAAGATAGGAAGGAATAACTTTAATAGTAAAATCATCAGGAATGTGATAATTAATAGTCACGTTATTACTTCTAACGATGGCGTTGATGGCAACTAGAATTTTTTCTATTTCCTCTTTTAGATTTAGCTTTACCCTATTCTCTTTAGAACTCAATTGAATATTGACGGTTTCATTTAAATAGTAAATCGTGTCAACTAATTTTTTGTTGCTTTCCTTCAGTAATTGAAAATATTCTTCTTTTTCATCAATCTCATTTGTAGATTCTATTAAATCTATAATCATACTGATATTACTCGTGTTTGAACGAATATTATGTGAAATGATATAGGTGAAATCAAGTAATCGTTCGTTTAGATTTTTTGAAATGGTGTACATTTTGTCAATTTCCATTTCCGCTGTTTTAATAGCCGTTACATCTCTTGAAATGACAATATATTTTTCATAATTACCGCTTTCATCATACAAAACACTTGCAGTATCTTCTCTCCAAAAATAGTTTCCTTCTTTATTTTTAAATCGAAATTCACATTTAAAGTTCTTCTCTCGTTTTCCTAAATTATCATAGATAATGGTTCTAACATTTTCTACGTCTTCTGGATGGATGCTATTAAAAACATCTTCTAACTTCATTTTATACACTTCTTCTTCAGAATATCCAAGCATTTGGCAATAGGAAGGAGAAATATAAGTGATTTCTTTGTTCTCAAAAACTACAAATCCATCTTTAGAATTATTAGTAATTAAACTCAGCTTTCGCTCGCTTTCTAGCAATTCTTTCTCTATTAATTTTTTGTTATTTTGTTCAAAAAGTATCGATAAAATATCAGCAATAGAACGCGTAAATGCCAAATCAGAATCTATCCAAACTCTTTCGCTATCGCGATGCTCACAGCAAAGAACACCATAAAGTTTTCCGTCAATTCTAACGGGCAAATCAAGCATATCAGTAATTCCAAGCGGAATTAGATAATTCTCTTTCAGTTCTTTGGTATACGTATTATTTAAAACATCATCTGCAACAATAGCAATTCCGTCTTTTAATGCTTTAAAATAAATAGGTAGATCTGTAGCAATTAAATCAGCAGCTTTGGTATGCGAATTGGTGTTGATTTCAAATAAATTTAGACAAACAAGCCGATCATTTTCAATTTTCCAAAAACTACATCGCTCAATCGCTAAACCTTCAACAACTGTTTCGGTGATTTTATCTAAAGCAATTTCAATGGTAGTATGATTAGCCAAGGAAAATCGATACAATTCGAGCAGTAACTCAAAGTGCTTGTCTGAATATAATAGATTCTTGCTAATTCTCCCATTTTCCATACATCACTACTTAGAAATAAGAATACTCGAAATTTAAGATTATTATTTAGATAACGCAAGGAAATTTGATTTAATATTATAAATACTTAAATATTTTATGTTAAAAACAAATTATTATCATTTTGAATATACAATATCCTTTAAAAATATATATTTGTTAAAAAAAATCAAGAATGAAAAAAATTACACAACTACTTATTTTACTACTTATTGTTTCCTCTTGTGGCGTGCGTCAAACCAGAGATATGTTGACTTCTGGCGAATATGATGGTGCTATTCTAAACGCTGTTGATGGATTGAAAGGCAACAAAAATGCTAAAGGAAAACAAGACTATGTTTATATGCTCGAAGAAGCATTTGCCAAAGCAAAAGATAGAGATTTGCGCAACATCAACACTTGGTTTAAAGATGCAAATCCGCAAAACCTTGAAAAAATATACAACACTTACGTTCAGCTAAACAATCGTCAAGAACAAATTCGTCCATTATTGCCTTTAAAATTACTAAAAGAAGGTCGCGATGCCACTTTTCCTTTTGATGATTATTCAGACCAAATTGTAAGCAGCAAAAATGCTTTAGCAAAATATTTATACGATAACTCCAAAGCGCTTTTAATTAATAAAGATAAGATAGTTCTTCGTCGTGCTTATGATGATTTAATTTACTTAAAAAATTTAAGCCCAGGATTTAAAGATACCGATAAACTAATTGAAGAAGCTCGATTTAAAGGAACCGATTTCGTGAGCGTTTACACTAAAAACGAAACCAATATGGTTATTCCTGTTCGTCTTGAAAACGATTTATTGGATTTTAGCACTTTAGGTTTAAATGATAAATGGACTGTTTATCACAGTAATCGTCAAAAAGGAATTGATTACGACTATGGATTGGTGGTTAATTTTCGCCAAATCAATATTTCTCCTGAACAAGTAAAAGAGAAAGAATTACAAAAAGAAAAACTAATTAAAGTAGGTTTAAAAAATCTACTAAATGCTAACGGACAAGTGGTAAAAGACAGTTTAGGCAACGCAATCAAAGTAGATGATATGCGAACAGTTCGAGCAACGGTTTATGAATTTGCTCAATTTAAAGCGTGTCAAGTAACTGCAAAAGTGGATTACATTGATTTTAGAAGTAACCAACTTTTACAAACCTTTCCTTTAGAAAGCGAATTTATTTTTAACCACATGTATTCAAGATTTAAAGGTGATAAACGCGCATGTGAACAAGAATACTATCCTAATTTTGATCGAAAAGGAGTTCCATTTCCATCCAATGAACAAATGGTTTTTGACACAGGAAATGATTTAAAAAACAAACTGAAAGAAATTATTACAAGAAATAAATTCAGAAGATAAAATAGAAAAACGCATTGTTCTCCAATGCGTTTTTTATTGCTTTAAATCAAATAAATGTTTCTAATTTCTTTGCGTCAATACTTTCGTGTGAAGCATCATAAATGGCTTTTCCTTCCTTTATTAGTATAATCTGTGGCGATTCATGAAAAACACCAAATCGTTGGGCTATTTCATTTGAAACATCACGATGTGCAATTAAATCCAAAAAATAAGGTACAATTTTATCTTCAAAAGTAAACTCATTTTCAAATTGTTTTAAAGAATATCTACTGATACTGCATCGTGTGCTGTGTTTGAAAATCAAAACTAACTTTTCATTTGAAACCTCAACAATTTCATTCAACTGACCTAAATCGGTTAATTGCCTCCACGCTATTTTTGAAG
>DAOLYL010000080.1:0-10180 GCA_035425765.1 Flavobacterium sp.
ATTCAACAGACAATTCGGTAGAAAGTGTTGACACCTATTCGTTAGAAATGACACCAAATTTTAATATCAAACTAAGTTTTCAATAAAAAAGCGATTGAAAATTTCAATCGCTTTTTTATTTAGTTTTTTTCAAAAACCAAGTAATCAATATCTCCAGTACTAGGATTTTCGTCTTCAAGTTTTAACTTAGTCGAAGTGCTTTCAACAATATACCAATCATCTGAAATATTCGTAAATCTTGGTTCAGCACTTGTTAACGCTAATGTAAAAACCAAATCTGGATCGTTATCAAATCCTTCATTAAAAACAGCCCAACTTCCTGCAACAGGAACTGTTCCAGTATTGCTTAGCATCACCGATATGGCATCAAAATCAAATAAAACACCATTGTAATCGGCTGTTTTAGTTGTGTTTTGATAAATGAATTTTGTTACTTTCCAATTTCCACTAGTCATTTTACTAACCACATTGGCTTCGTTCACTAAAGGAAGATCGTCTGTTTCTGAACAACTTGCGAACAACAACACTACGATTGATAGACTAACGAGTAATTTTCTTTTCATACTTGACGTTTTTATATTTTACATTCTTTCCGGCACTTCAATTCCTAGCAATTTGAATGCCAATTTTATAGTTTCGGCTACTTTTTTTGAAAGTTGTACTCTAAATACTTTTTTATTAATGTCTTCTTCTCCAAGTATGGAAACCGATTGGTAAAATGAATTGTATTCTTTAACCAACTCATAAGTATAGTTTGCCACTAAAGCTGGACTATGATTTTGAGCTGCATTTTGAATTACTTCAGGAAAAAGTTCCAATTGTTTTATCAATTCTTTTTCTTTTTGATGCAAATCAATTGTAATAGCTGATGAAATATCAAAAGTTGCTTTTCTCAAAATAGATTGAATTCTGGCATAAGTATATTGGATAAACGGACCAGTATTTCCTGCAAAATCGACTGATTCCTCAGGATTAAAGAGAATTTGCTTTTTAGGATCAACCTTTAGTATATAATATTTCAATGCGCCAAGACCAATGGTTTTGAATAATTTGGCTTTTTCTTCCTCTGAATAACCTTCTAATTTTCCTAATTCGGTTGAAATTTTTCCAGCAGTTTCCGTCATTTCTTCCATTAAATCATCAGCATCAACCACAGTTCCTTCACGTGATTTCATTTTTCCAGAAGGCAACTCTACCATGCCATAGGATAGATGATATAAACTTTCTGCCCATTCAAAACCAAGTTTTTTCAGAATTAAAAACAGTACTTTAAAATGATAATCTTGTTCATTTCCAACAGTATAAACCATTCCGCCAACATCTGGAAAATCCTTTACACGTTGAATGGCCGTTCCAATATCTTGTGTCATATAAACCGCTGTTCCATCAGAACGAAGCACGATTTTTCTATCCAATCCATCTGGAGTTAAATCAATCCAAACCGAACCATCAGGATCTTTTTCGAAAATGCCTTTTTCTAATCCAAATTGAACGACTTCTTTTCCTAATAAATAGGTGTTTGATTCGTAATAGTAACTATCGAAATCAACACCAAGATTTTGATACGTTTGCGCAAAACCATTATAAACCCATTGGTTCATTTTTTTCCAAAGTTCGATTACTTCTGGTTTTCCAGCTTCCCAATCGAGAAGCATTTGTTGTGCTTCAATGATGATTGGCGCTGATTTTTTAGCTTCATCTTCCGATTTTCCCTCTGATATTAAAGCAGAAATTTGAGATTTATATTCTTTATCAAAAGCAACATAATAATTCCCAACCAATTTATCGCCTTTTAAACCAGCACTTTCTGGAGTTTCGTTTTTACCCGATTTTTGCCAAGCCAACATTGATTTACAAATATGAATTCCTCTATCGTTTATGATTTGCGTTTTATAGACTTTTTTGCCCGAAGCTTTGATGATTTCAGCAACAGAATAGCCTAAAAGATTATTACGAACATGTCCAAGATGCAAAGGTTTATTGGTATTTGGCGAAGAATATTCTACCATAACTGCCTTCTCATTTGCGGAAGTAGTACCAAATCCAAATGTATCATTTGTTATAATTTCGTTGAAAAAATTCAAATAATAAGCATCAGAAATCACTAAGTTCAAAAATCCAGAAACGACATTAAATTTTTCGACTTCTGCTACATTTTCAACTAAATAAGTTCCAATTTTTGTTCCAATATCCATTGGATTTCCCTTTATAATTTTCAATAAAGGAAAAATTACCATAGTAATATCGCCTTCAAAATCTTTCCTTGTTATTTGAAATTCAACTTTTTCGATTGAAGTTGAGAATAACAATTCGACAGATTTGATAATTTGAGGGGAAAGGATTTCGGATAAATTCATGATTTTGTATTTGAATTGGCAAATATAATCATTAATAAAAAAAAGAATCCTACTAAAAAACTTAAAAATTTCAGGAAATAAAAACATCGACGAATGGTTGTTTTGTAAGTTTATTGTATATTTATTTTATTATTTTATGTATTTCATCGATTTTATTTGCTCTTTAGCGATGTTTTAACACATATTTGTATCGTCAAAACCTCAAATCATGAAAAAGCTATTACTATTAATTATTTTACTGTTTTCTACAGTTGGTTTATCACAACCAATTACAGTAAGTTCATCAAACTATACTGTTCCGCAGTTAGTTAACAATGTATTAATCAATTCGCCATGTGTATCTGCTACTAATATTACATGGAGAACAGGAACTAATTTTGGTTCATCAAATGGAATTGGTTATTTTCAAAACACAAATCCAAATTTTCCAATGCAGAGTGGTGTTGTCCTAAGTACAGGAAATGCTATGAGTGCTGCTGGTCCAAACACTAGTATGCTAAACGATGGTTCGGCTTCATGGACTGGAGATGCAACACTTGAAGCAACATTAGCAGCTGCAGGAATTCCAATGACATCATCAAATGCTTCAGTATTAGAATTTGATTTTACTCCAATTTCGCCAAACTTCAGTTTTGATTTTATCTTTGCTTCTGAGGAATATGGAAATTTTCAATGTCAATATTCAGATGCTTTTGCTTTTCTTTTAACAAATTTGAATACTGGAGTAACGACAAATTTAGCTGTTGTTCCTGGTACAAATGATCCGATATCTGTAATTACAATTAGAGACTTTTTGTATAATTCATCTTGTTCATCTGAAAATGCACAGTATTTTGGAAGTTTTAATGGTGGTTCACAAGCGAATACATCTGCAACAAACTTTAATGGTCAAACAAAAGTTTTAACGGCATCTTCAGTTTTAACTCCAAACGTTCCTTATCATATTAAGTTAGTTATTGCTGATAGACTTGACCCTCAATCTGATTCGTCAATATTTATATCCTCAGATAGTTTTAATATTGGTCAAGATGTTTTGGGAGAAAACTTAACTACGGTAACTAACACAGCTCTTTGTTATGGAACAACACATACTTTAGAAACTGGGTTAGATTCGGCTAATTATGAATTTTCTTGGTCACACGGTGAAGATGTTTTAGAAAATGAAACTGATTCTAGCTTAACTATTAATCAATCAGGAACATATAGTGTAACTTATAGAAATTTATTCGGAACTTGTTTACCAATAACTGATGTTATTACTGTAGAATATTATCCTCAAATTTCATCTCCAAATCCAACAACAATTTATAAATGTGATTCTGGAGCTGCTACTAATACTTTCAATTTAGATTTAAATACAGCAGTAGTAAAACAAGGACTAAATGCTCAAACATTAGTTTCTTATCATGCTTCACAAAATGATGCAGACGATAATTTGAATCCTTTACCACTTCAATATAACACTACATCTGGACAAACGATATTTGTTAGAATTCAATCACATAACAGTCCATGTTATACTGTAAAAAGTTTTCAAGTTCAATCTTCTCCTGCACCAATAGCTCATCAAGCACCAGATCTTACAATGTGTGCTAGAAGCCAAAGTATTAATAATGCCTTTTTTAATTTAAATGCACAAACTCCTATAATCTTAAATGGACAACCAAGTGCAATAAATGTTGTAAATTATTATACGTCACAAAATGATGCAACAAATGCAACAAATCCTATAACTGGAAATTTAAATTTATTAATTTTTCCTAGTACAACAATATATGTGAGAGTACAAAATGTAAGCGATACAAATTGCTTTAGCTTATCAAGTTTTAACCTTATTGTTAATCCTGCTCCAGATGTTGACACTTTAGAAAATGTAATTGTCTGTGATAGTTATACTTTAGAACCATTAATAAATGGCAATTACTATACTCAATTCAATGGGTTAGGTGCAATGCTAAATGCTGGTGATGTAATTACAGAAACTACAACGCTATTTATTTACAATCAACCAAATGGTCCAAACACATGTGGTTCAAATAGTTCATTTAGAATAACAATTATTGATCCAAATACGCTTTCACCATCAAATGTAACTAGTTGTGGAAGTTTTACATTACAAAGCCAACAATTTGGTAAATATTTTACTCAACCTGGTGGAAATGGAACTCAAATTCCAGCTGGAACAGTTATAACATCTTCACAAACTGTGTATTTTTACTTTACTACAGAAGTTGAGCCATTCTGTGTTATAGATACTGATTTTGAAATAACTATATTACCAACAATTGAAGTTGGTGAAAGAAGTGACGTTTTTGAATGTAGTTCATATACTTTACCCGCATTAACATCTGGAAATTACTATACTGGACCAAACGGAACTGGAAATCAACTTTCTGCAGGAACTGTAATTAATACAGACCAAACAATATATGTATATTCAGTATCAGAAGGAACCGATCCATGTTCTGACCAAGATGTTTTTGAAGTTTTTATTGGAATTGATCAAACTGCGAACGTAAATCAATGTAATGGTTATACTTTACCTCAACTACAATTTGGAAAATATTTTACTGGTCCAAATGGTACAGGAACTGAAATTGCTTCAGGAACAGTAATTGAAACCAACATGACTATTTATGTTTATGCGCAAACAACTAGCGGAAGTGGAAACTGTGCTGACAATATATTCTTTACTTTAAATTTTGCTCAACCGCAAGTTGATAGTTTAGATGATGTTGCTGTTTGTGAAACTTTTACTTTACCAACATTAACAAATGGCGCTTATTATACTCAACCAAATGGAACAGGAACAAATCTTTCTGCTGGTGATGTAATACTTTCAACTCAAACAATTTATATATTCAGAAGATTAGACGCAAGTTGTGCTAATGAATCTGATTTTATTGTAACTATTAATCCATTACCATTAATTGATTCGCGCTCGGATATTGATATCTGTGATCAATATGTATTAACTGCTCTAAATGTTGGAAATTATTATACTGGTCCAAACGGAACTGGAACATTATTACCAGCTGGAACTGTGATAACTACTACACAAAGAATTTATATTTATGGTATTTCTAACTCAACACCACCATGTAGTGCTCAAAACAGTTTTCAAATAAATGTGTTTTCTACTCAAGCTGACAATCCTGCCGACGTAACAGAATGTGATAGTTATGTTTTACCTGCTTTGAGTGCTGATAATCATTATTACACTCAATCTGGTGGTCCAAATGGAACAGGAACTGAGTTATTACCAGGACATGTTATTACAACAACACAAACATTGTTTATTTATAAAGAAGCATTAATTAGAACTTCTTTTTCTTGTGCTGATGAAAATACATTTACAGTAACAATCAACTATACTCCTGTAGTACCAACAATGCCAAATGTAAATGCTTGTAATGCTTATGTATTACCAACATTGACTTTAGGAAATTATTACACAGGAACAAATGGAACAGGAACAATGCTGCAAGCTGGTGACGAAATTACTACAACACAAACAGTATATGTTTTTGCAAGTACTAATACTCCTCATCCATGTACAAATGAAAAAAGCTTTTTAGTAACAATTTTCAATGTAGATGAAGTAGCTGATGTTACCATTTGTGAAAATTATACTTTACCAGTAATTACTATTGGAAAATATTACACTGGTGTAAACGGAACTGGAACAATTTTAAATCCAGGAACAGTAATTACTACTAGTCAAACGATTTATATCTATGCAATTGCTCCATTTCTGCCAAGATGTACTGATGAAAGTTCATTTAATGTAACTATAATTGATACGCCAATTGCAAATTCAATTCCAGTAGCTTCAAGAACAATCTGTGATGAAGATGGAACAAATGATGGTGTAACAACTTTTGATTTAACAACTTTAAATACAATAGTTTTAGGAACACAAACTGGAACTGAGTTTAGCATTGCTTACTATGAAAATAATGCAGATGCACAAACTGAAATTAATGCCATTACAAACACATCTTTAACATCAGTATTTGTGAGAGTGAATAACAGTTTAGCACCAAATTGTTTTGATGTAAAACCAATCACTATTATTGTAAATAAATTACCAGAACCAACTCCAGTTGATGGTGTTGTGTGTATTGATAGTGAAACTGGAGACTTACTAAATGCTTATACAATCCATAGTGGATTAAGTGCTTCAACTCACAGTTTTGAATGGAAAAATGAATCAGGAACAGTAGTTGGAACAAGTACTTCTTATGCTGCAATTTTACCTGGAGTTTATACCGTAATTGCAACTAATAATGCTACTGGTTGTTCATCAGAACCAACAGAAGTTACCGTAATTCAATCAGAACCTGCTGTTATAACATATGAAGTTGAAGAAGATTTTTCAGATACACAAAGAATTATTATCACCGCTACAGGTCAAGGTGGAGAATATGAATACCAACTAGACCAAGGTTTATTCCAAGACAGTAATATTTTTGAAGATGTAACTTCTGGAGTTCATACAATAACAGTTAGAGACAAAAACGGTTGTGGAATTAGTACGCTACAAGCATTAGTAGTTAACTATCCTAAATTTTTCACTCCAAACGGTGATGGATACCACGACACTTGGAATATTAAAGATTTAAATAATCAACCATCAGCAGTAATTGTTATTTATGATCGTTATGGAAAAATTCTAAAACAACTAAAACCAAATGGCGATGGTTGGGATGGAACATATAACGGAAACCAAATGAATTCTGATGACTATTGGTTTGCAGTTTCTTATCAAGATGAGAACCAAGTAAGCCGCGAATTTAGAGCCCATTTCGCTATGAAGCGATAACCTACATAAATCTATTTTTATTAAAAACTCTCAATTAACTTTGAGAGTTTTTTATTTTACATTTTTTTGTAACATTTTGAAGCAAAAACAGTCTAATTAATTTCAAAAACTTTCAATCATAAATCAAAATGAAATTCAAAATTTTACTCCTTCTTGTCATTAGTAATTTTTCATTATTATTTGCTCAAGGTTCTGGAAATCCGGGTTCGGTTTCTGGAAAAGTAATTGACAACACGAGCAAACAACCTTTACCCTACGTCAATGTGTCAATTCTTGAAAACGACAAAATCATTACTGGCGGAATTACGCAAGAAAACGGAACGTTCAACATTAAAAATTTAGCTTTAAAAAGCTATAAAGTTGAAATTCAATTCATCGGTTACAAAAAAATCTTAAAGGAAATTTCTTTATCCGAATCTGATAAAAATGTAAATCTAAATAACATCTTTCTAGAAGAAGATGCTGTCGAACTTAAAGCTGTCGAAATTGTAAGCGAACGCTCTACCATTGTACAAAAAATCGATAGAAAAGTTATCAATGTTGGTAAAGACCTAATCGCTTCAGGAAATACAGCTTCCGAGATTATGAATAATATTCCAACTGTTAGTATTGATCCGCAAACAAAAGAGCTAAGTTTAAGAGGAAATTCTAACGTTAGAGTTCTTATTGATGGAAAGCCATCAAACATTGATGCAGCACAATTGCTACAACAAATTCCTTCTTCGTCAATAAAACAAGTGGAATTAATCACCAATCCTTCGGCAAAATACAATCCAGAAGGAATGAGCGGAATTATAAATATCATTTTGCATAAAAATGCTAATGAAGGTTTCAACGGAAGTATTAATTCTGGAGTAACGTTTGGAATTACGCCGAAGGTAAATTCGGCTTTGAACTTAAATTACAAAGTTGGAAAAGTAAACTTCTATACTAATTATGGTTTCAACCATGGAATTAATTCCAATCATGGATTTATTGACAGTTTTAGACCAACTTTAGAGAATGAACAAGACTTTCAATTCCGTAACAAAAATACTTCGCACTTAGTAAAAATCGGAATGGATTATTATATAAACGAAAAAAATACGCTTTCCTTCTACACTAGTCAAAATATAGTTGATGGCAGCGGAAATGGTCTAACCGTTGTTGATTATTTAAACGCAGGTCAACGCGACTCTCGTCAATTATTTGATACTGAAAACGATAATTATACCCAAACCTATGACTTGGTTTACAAACATAATTTTGATAAAAAAGGTGAAACTATCGATTTTCAAACCAATTTTTCAAACACAAAAGGTCCAGAATATACCGATTATAATTTAGGTCAAATCAATCCTACTTCTACTACTTTAACAAGTAATGATATTGACCGTGTTACCAATTCGCTTCAAGTAAATATCGATTATGTAAATCCACTTTCTGAAACAGTTAAACTAGAAATTGGTGCTGAAAGTCGTGTGCAAAGAATTACAAATGATTTTGACGAAAATATAAACGAAGCTTCTGTTGGCTACAATCGTGACGGGAATTCTAATTTTGAATTCAAAAGACAAATCCATTCATTCTACACCAATATTGGTAAACAATGGAATAAATGGAGTGCGCAAATTGGAGTTAGAATTGAAAACTACGACATCGATGCTGATTTTGAAAACGTAGTAACGTCAAGCAATCCATCAGAAGATCTTAATGATAAAAGCAATGTAAAAGATCATATTTTTACGGCTTATCCATCACTTTTCTTTAATTATAAAGCTAGCGAAAAAGATTCGTTTAACTTCAATTATTCTCGAAGAGTTGACCGACCAGGAATTGGACAAATTAGCCCAATTAGAGAATGGACAACACCATTAGTAGAATCAAGAGGAAATCCAGCATTGGAACCACAATTTACCAATTCGTTTGAAGTAAATTATACAAGAACTACCAAAATTGGTTCGATTACAACTGGTGCATTTTTTAGACAAATTAACGACGAAATTAGCCGAGTTATTTATAAAAATCCAGACAATGCTAACCAAGATATTCTTTCGTACGATAACTTCGATGACAATCATGCTTTTGGAATTGAAGCTTCGGCTAACTTGAAATTCAACTCTTGGTGGTCGGCTAATTTAAGTGTTGATAGTTATTTCAAAACCGTTAGAGGAACAGTTCAAAATGCCAACACTGGTGATCAAGAAAGAGCTGAAGCCGATGTTACTGTTTTCAATGCTAGAATGAACCACAATTTTACGGCTACAAAAAAATTACGTTTCAATTTATTTGCAATGTATCGCGGTAGAGATTTAAGTTTACAATTTGACCGTTCGCCAATGTATCGTGTTGACCTTGGTTCTACTTATACTATTTTAAAAGGAAAAGGAAGCATCACAGCTCGTTTTAATGATATTTTTGAAACTATGAATTTTGCTTTTGACGGAAGCATTCCTTACAGACAAACTGGAGCTTTTTACTGGGAAAGCCAAACATTCTACATTGGTTTCAACTACATGTTTGGTGGTGGAAAAAATAACGCTTTACAACGTAAACAAAGAGATACAAACGAAACGCAAAGCAGTGGCGGAATGATGTAATTTGAAAATATGTATAAAAAAAATCCGCCACTTGGCGGATTTTTTTTTTGCATATCTTAATTCTATTTAGCAATATTTACTGCTCTAGTTTCTCTAATAACAGTAATCTTAACTTGACCTGGATAAGTCATTTCTGTTTGAATTTTTTGTGATATTTCAAATGAAAGGTTTTGTGCCATATCATCTGAAACTTTTTCGCTTTCAACAATAACTCTCAATTCACGACCAGCTTGAATTGCATAAGCGTTTTTAACTCCATTAAAAGCAAAAGCAATTTCTTCTAAGTCTTTTAATCTTTGGATGTACGAATCTAAAACTTGACGTCTTGCGCCAGGTCTTGCGCCTGAGATTGCATCACAAACTTGAATAATTGGAGAAATCAAATATTTCATTTCAATTTCGTCGTGGTGTGCTCCAAT
>DAOLYL010000081.1:0-10172 GCA_035425765.1 Flavobacterium sp.
GATTTTGCCAACCTTCAACATCGTTATAAACTGCCATTCTTGGATAAAATTGTGCCAAAACATACAATCTATTTCCGTCTTCAAATTGCTCATATCCAGAACGTCCGCCGTCTAAACGATAATTATTAATGTTGTACCACCATTTTATAGAAAACGAAATTTTTTCGCCGTGTTTTAACGGTTTTGGCAACTCGATACGCATCATCGTTTGATTGATGGTATAATTCATTGGTTTTCCCACTGCGTCTTTTAGATATTCGATAGTAAAACCACCATCAAATTTCTCTTCTAAATACGTTCTAGAAAAACCTTTTGGCGAAAGCGCTGGATCAGTTACGCTGTTTTGAACCAAAGGCGAAAGCGACTTTCGAGATTGCTGATTTTGATCCAATTGCATCCAAAGATAATCCAAACTTTCTTTGGCATTATTGGTATAAGTTACCGTTTCTTGACCAAACAATTTTGCGTTTTTATCGTCAAGTTCTAGGTCAATTTTATAATCGGCTTGTTGCTGATAATATTCTGGTCCTGGCGCGCCAGAAGCGGTACGATACATATTTGGCGTTGCCAATACATCATACATTTGTTTGAATTTATCTGGATTTCTTTCAGAAGATTTTGTTTCTTTTTGAGTTTCTTGTGCAACTAACAAATTGGCAGTCAAGAACAATATGGTTACTAAAATAGGATTTGTTTTAGTCATATCTTATTAATTTTTAGGCAACTAAAATAGTGTAAATGTTTTAAAAACAAGACGAGTTGGAATTTATTTTAACTTTCCTTTAAAGGTTTCTTCGGTTAGCAACAAACTTTGTTTTTCGCCATTATTGTCAAATTGGATGATATTTTGCTGTTCGGGATAAATTTCCATTAAGATTGAATTTTCTATTTCGAGCGAATTAACTTTAGCTAAATCCTTGATTTTCAAATAACAAATTACCACATTTGTTTCGATTTCTTTGGACAAAAAAGTATAATTTTTGGCTTGTCCATTAATTTTGAATTTGAATTTTTCTGCGATGTATTTTTGCATTAAAACTTCGTCTTCCTTAGTTTCTTTTGGTTCGCCTATAAAGGTTTTTTTATGGAATTTTTTCTCCAAAGCTAGATTTATATCGTCAATAAAAATTCGCGTTGTGATTTGCATTTCCTTTTTTTGAGGCACAAATTTCATTTGAAACATGCCAACGTAAAATTTATGCACAGCGAAAGACGACAGCACAATCATTATCAATAAAAAGAAACTACTTTGCTTCCACTTCATTTTGATTTTCTTTTAAAAGTGTATTGTATTCTGATGCTAATTTAGCAAAAACAAAGTCAATTTGCACTTTATCTTTTGCAGCTAAAGCCGTTCTTAATTCTTCATTATCTGAAATATAATAAAGAAAAGCTTTTACATAATCACTTGGAATTTTTAACGTTTCAATAAAATATTTTTCCTCGAAATTATCTTCAATTTTCTTGATGGTCAACTCTTTTCTTTCTATTTCGAGTTCTTTTTTCAACATTGCTGTTCGACCAGAAATAGCATTAATTAATCCATCAACAGGCATTCCACCGAGCGGAATTAAAAGTGGGCTATACCATTTAAAAGTTTCGGCTGTTCTTAATTTTCTTTCGGCTGGTGTATATTTTTTAGCTGGTTTTTCTAAAATTCCAAGTGAAACTGCATTAATATTTGAATACGTTTTAACTTCAACATCTTCTAGCGGAATGACTTTGGCAAATAATGTTATTGTCAAAAGTTTTTTAGACAAATCATCTTTTGTTATGACAATTTCTTTTGTGTCTATTGCCAGTCCTTCAAAAATCAACTTATCACCAAGCTTTACAAACAGTGAAAAATCACCTTTAGTTTCTGGACTTAACGAACTTTCTGAGCGCAGATTTGTAATTATAATTGAAGTTAAATCAACGTTTTGACAAATCGCTTTTCCTTTTAAGAAATGCAATTCATCGTTTTGAGAAAATGTTACTGTAGTCATCAATAACACAAAAAAGAATACTGTTTGTTTCATTTTTCTTTTTGTAATTCAAGAAATTCTGTTGCCAATTTAGCAAAAACAAATTCAGTTTTGATTCTATTTTTTGATTTTAAACAAGATTGAAGCTCGAAATTTTCAACCGCATAATACAAAAAACCCATAATGTAATCCTCAGAAATATTTAATTTAAGTGTAAAATATTTTTTTGCAAACCAGTTTTCAATTTGTTTCAAAAACAATTCTTTTCTTTCTACTTGTAACTCTTTTTTGAGCATTGCGGTTCTACCAGACAACCAATTAAACAAAGGATCTGTTCCTGCAGAAACGCCAGAAGTTCCGTCTGTATTTCCATCAATATCAACACCTGAAGCGGTTTTTAATTTTCGTTCTGCTGGCGTATAACTTTTAGCTGGTTTTTGCAAAATACCTAAAGAATAAGCGTTGATGTGGTCGTATTTTAAGATAATCAATTCATCAAGTTTATTTATCATTGGTTCTAAACGAACAAGAAGTAAATCTTTTTCGAAATCTTTGTTGTTGATGATTACTTTATTTGTAATAATTTGAACTGCAGAAAACATCAATGTATCACCAACTGCTACATTAATTTCAAAATAACCACCATCATCAGTAGAAACAGCTTTGTCTGTATTTAAATTGATTACATAAATATTCTCTAAATCTTTAACCTCTGAGATAATTTTACCTTTCAATGATTTTGACGATACACTTTGTCCAAAAACAATATTGGACAAACAAATAAAAAGTAATAAAATTGAATTCGTTCTAACCACGTTAATTTATTTGAGTAAATGTATCTGAAGTAACTCCTAAATAAATATTAACAGCTTGGTAAATTTTTGTTAAATAAACTTTTAAAAAAACATTACTTTTGAGGAAAGAATTAAAGCATGAAAAAACTAATTATTGCCAGTACATCAACACTTCACGGCGGTTCTTATTTGACTATATTTTGCCAGTTTTAGAAAATTATTTCAAGGATTGCGAAACCATTTTGTTCATTCCTTATGCTCGACCAGGCGGAATTTCACATGATGAATATACCCAAAAAGTAGCCGAAACTTTTACTAAAATAAACAAAAAAGTAGTTGGACTTCATGAATTTGAAAATCCAACCAAAGCCGTTGAACAAGCCGAAGCCTTTTTTACTGGTGGTGGAAATACGTTTTTGTTGGTTACTCAACTTTACGAAAATAACGTAATGGATGTTTTAAGAAATGCCATCGAAAACGGAACACCATATCTTGGTTCGAGTGCTGGAAGTAACATTACTGGAATTTCGATGCAAACGACAAATGATATGCCGATAATTTATCCACCGAGTTTTAAAACGCTTGGTGTCATTCCGTTTAACTTAAATCCGCATTATCTTGATGCTGATTTGCAAAGCAAACACATGGGCGAAACGCGCGAAACTAGAATTAAAGAGTTTCATGCTTTTAACGATATTCCTGTTTTGGGCTTGCGCGAAGGAAGTTGGCTCGAAGTAAATGGCGAAACTATTGTTTTAAAAGGGAATTTAACCGCGCGTTGGTTTACTGCTGATAATATGCCTGTGGAATTGGAAACGGGAACTGTGATTGGATAAATTATGTATATTTGAAAGTCTAGCAAACATTTTAACACCTAAACCTACTTTAGATGAAATTAATTTTTTCAAATACAATCTTTGCTTTAGTATCCTTTTTTATTCAAAATTGTCATTCTCAAAATGGTTTTACAATAGATACTAGAGAAACCGCTAATGGCAAAATAAGATTAAATTCAAAAGTTAATTTAAAATTTACTGATTGGATTGCAAATATTCCAGAGGACAAAAACCTAGAAGGAAAATTTATTGTGCTTGAATTTTGGGCATCATGGTGTAATCCATGCATCGAAAAAGTAAGCCATTTAAACGAGTTACAATCGAAATTTAGTGAGAAAAATTTATACTTTATCTCAATAACAGATGAAAAAACCGAAATTGTTAAAAATGTTTTAAAACGAGTTCATTTCGAATCTATCGTAGTTTCTGACCAAAGAAAAATCAATAATTTTTGGAATGGTGGAATCAAAAAATTAATACTTCCATTTACTATATTAATTGATGATGAAGGTTACATAAAATGGATTGGAATGCCTTCATTACTGAGAGAAAAAGATATTCAAGATTTAATCACAAAAAAAATAATTCCTTTTAATCTTTATGAAAGAGAAAAAAAGTGAAGCCAAACAAATCAATATCTGAGAAA
The DNA here is from genome assembly GCA_035425765.1 of Flavobacterium sp. Taxonomy (GTDB): domain Bacteria; phylum Bacteroidota; class Bacteroidia; order Flavobacteriales; family Flavobacteriaceae; genus Flavobacterium. The sequence goes on from DAOLYL010000081.1 coordinate 4,244, forward strand.
CCGAACTTATATTAAACTTAGTCTTTTTCAAAAACATTATTCCATAATTATTAGAAACAAAAAAACCTCAAACTTTCGTTTGAGGTTTTCTTTTGGAGCGGAAGACGAGGCTCGAACTCGCGACAACCAGCTTGGAAGGCTGGAGCTCTACCAACTGAGCTACTTCCGCATTTTGTGAGTGCAAATATAAAGAATTAGTTTTCTTTGTTGCAAATTTTTTAAAGTATTTTTTTTTGATTTAAAACAAAAAAAGTAATTACAAATCATAAGTAATTTACATTTAAAAAGTTATATCTTTATTCTTTATACAAAAAGACCTAACTCAGCATGTTACTCATTAAAGAAATTACTTTTCAAGAAGCTATTGTTGTTCGACATCCAGTTTTGAGACATGGAAAACCAATTGAAAGTTGCTTTTTTGCTGGTGATGATTTATTTTCTACTAAACATTTTGGAATTTTTGAAAACGAAAAATTAATTGGCGTTTGCTCATTATTTGAACAAAGTCAAGCTTCTTTTTCAGAAAAAACACAGATGCAACTTCGTGGAATGGCGGTTTTAGAGTCGCATCAAAAAATGGGTTTGGGCGAAAAATTACTTTCTCATTGTGAAACATTTTTGAAAAAAGAAAAAATAACATTACTTTGGTTTAATGCAAGAAGCAATGCGATTCCTTTTTATGAAAAACAAGGTTATCAAAAAAGCGGTAATTCTTTTGAAATTTTAGACATTGGTACGCATTTTGTGATGTATAAAAAAATTCAACTATGAAATATTTTTTCTTACTCCTTTCTATTCTGATTTTCGTTTCTTGTAAAAAAGAGGTTGAAAAAAAAGCAACTCCAAAAAAAGTAGAAATCATCAAAAGAGAAAAACCCTATGAAGGTAAAATCTTGAAAATTGACACTACACTTTATGCCAAATTTGAAAGTCCTGTTTTAGTTGATTTTTATGCTAATTACAATAACGAAACGGTTTGGCAATCGACTGAATTTAGAAAAATTGTTTTAACCGAATTCAAAAATGCCGAAAACGAAGGTCTTTTTCCTGATGATTATCGGTTTGAAAAACTGAATAAACTGGAGACAAAAATCAACAAACTCAACGATAAAGAATTGGTTGATTATGATTTGCTTTTGACTTATAATCTGCAAAAATACATTTGGCACATCAGTCAAGGAAAATTAAATCCAAAAGCAATTTATGATGATTGGGATTTGAATACCAAAAATACTGAAGTCAATAAAATTCTTTTAAAAGCATTTAAAGAAAATAAACTACAAACCGTTTTGGACAGTTGTAAACCGCAGCATATTGTTTACAAAAGATTAAAAAAAGCTATGGAAATTTTAAATTCATTTCCAAAAGACACGCTAAAAACTATCGTCGCAGCGGAAAAAATAAATCCAAAAGACACATTAAATTCTATTCTTACCATCAAACGAAGATTGATGTATTGGAAAGATTTAAAACCACAAGATTCGTTGACCAAAATTTATGATTCAAAAACCGTTGAAGCTGTCAAACGATTTCAAGCAAGACATGGTTTGGCTGCTGATGGTGTAATTGGAAAAGGAACATTGAATGCTTTAAATTTTTCTAAAACTAAAAGAAAACATCAAATCATAGCTAATTTAGAACGATGGAAATGGTTTTCATCTAATTTAGGAAATGAATATGTTATAGTCAATATTCCAGAGTATAAACTACGTCTTGTTGAAAACAATGATACGGTCAGAACACACAAAGTAATTGTTGGAACTAACAAAAGGAAAACCCCAATTTTAAGTTCAAAATTGAGTTATGCGGTTTTTAATCCAACTTGGACTGTTCCGCCAACTATTTTGAAAGAAGACATTATTCCAGCAACCACTAAAAATAGAGGTTATTTAGCAAGCAAAAATATTACGCTTTATGATAATGCTGGAAATGTAGTTTCTGCCAGCGATTGGAATCCAGCAAAAGCCAGAAGTTATCGTTATGTTCAAAGTCCGGGAAGTTTTAATTCACTTGGAATGGTGAAGATTATTTTTCCAAATAAATTTTCGGTTTATCTTCACGACACAAACCACAGAGATTATTTTGACAAATCAAATCGTTCATTAAGTTCGGGTTGTGTTCGTGTTGAAAATCCATTAGAATTCACATCACATTTGCTTAAAGATACTTTGAATTATAACTCTGAAAAAATCACAGAAATTCTAAAAACTGGTGAGACAAAAAACGCTTCTATCAAAACCCCAATCTATGTTCACCAATGGTATTGGACAGCTTGGAGCGAAGACAACAAACTCATTTTTAGAGATGACATCTACAATCTTGACGAAGATTTATTCAAAAAAATGAATTAAATAAACAAACTGCTTTTTGACGGATGATAAATAAACAAACACGATTTATCCTTAATAACGTTTATTATTTTTTCATTTAATTCAACGGGTAATGCTGGACAACCTTGACTTCTGCCAAGACGTTTGTGGTTTTTGATAAAATTTTCAGAAACATAATCAGCTCCATGAACTACAACTGCTCTTTCTCTTGCTTTATCGTTCAACCCTTTTTGCAATCCATCAAGTTTTAATGACATTCCGTGTTTGCCATTATAAACTTCGGCAGTAGCATAAAAACCTAAACTACTTTGAAAAGACTCTGCTTTGTTAGAAAAATAAGAAGCAAATTCTTCTCCTGTATTTTTTCCGTGAGCAACAAGCGAGTTAAATAAAACTTTGTTAGTAGTTAAATCAATAACCCAAAGACGTTTTGAGTTTGAAGACATTGAAAAATCAATCAATGTTAGAATATCTTTGGTAACTTGACCATTTCGTTTTAGTTTATAAAATCCTTCTAAAGCAATCGAAAAGCTTTCAAAACTAGGCGAAGCAAAAGAATTTGAGTTCAACTCATTATAAACAGATACAAATCTAGAAACAGCAGGTTTAACTGATTCTGACGGAGTTAAAATATCTAAATTTTTATTTGGAACGTTGCTAAAAGAAGTCAACAACACAAACGCAATAAGGGAAAAAATCTTATAATTCATTGATAACTATAGGTTTAAAAATTAGACTTGGGACGACAAAACTATAAAAAAAATGATAACTTCCAAATAAAAAACAAAAAACATACTCATTACCACTATAACAGATAACGAATTTTCTCTAAAAATATTGTGTACATGTTGTAAGAAACAATTAAATATTTATTTTTGTTTTCTAAAAACCAACTAAATGCCCAAAGTTTTTCATTTTCACTTTGTCATAATTTTACTTTTCTCCGTTTCTCTTTTTGCACAAAAAAGGAGTTTAAAAACACAATTGATTTCGGAAAAAATTACAATTGATGGCGATTTTGATGAAAAAAGCTGGGAAAATGCTGAAATAGCAACAAACTTCTTCGAATCATTTCCAACTAACGGAAAACCCGAAGCTAATGGAAGACGCAGTGAAGTAAAAATAATCTACGACAATGAAGCCATCTATGTTGCCGCAAAATTATACGACAACGAACCCAATAAAATTTTAAAAGAATTAACCCTTCGCGACAATTTTGCTACAGCTGATCATTTTGGCGTATGGTTTAATGGTTATAACGACGGTCAGCAAGAATTTCGTTTTTTTGTTAGTGCTGCAGGTGTTCAAATTGACGGAGTTTATACCGAGGTAAACGGCGAAGACTTTTCGTGGGATGCTATTTGGAGTAGTAAAACAAAATTAACAGATTTTGGTTGGGTTGTAGAAATGAAAATTCCTTATGCCGCCTTGCGTTTTTCATCGGAAGAAAAGCAAACTTGGGGTTTAAATTTATATAGAGAAGTAAGACGTGAGCGTCAACAATTAACATGGAGTTTATTAGACAACAAAATAGAAAATGAAAGTGTTCAAGCAGGAACATTAGATGGTATTGAAAATATAGAAACTCCTACTCGACTTTTCTTAATTCCTTATTCGTCATACTATTTAAATGCAAATACAAACCAAAAAACCTATGGAGAATTCAAAGGCGGATTGGATGTAAAGTACGGAATTAATGATGCTTTCACGCTTGATGCCATTCTAGTACCTGATTTTGGACAAACAAAATTCGACAATATTGAACTAAATCTAAGTGCTTTTGAACAACAATTTGCCGAAAACAGACCATTCTTCACAGAAGGAACTGATCTTTTTGAAAAAGGAGATTTATTATATAGCCGACGAATTGGTGGTTCGCCTTCAACCTATCCAATAACAAATGTAGATGAAGAAGTTACAGATTATCCTTTAACAGTCAATCTACTAAACGCTTTAAAAATCTCTGGAAGAACAAAAGGCGGTTTGGGAATTGGAGTTTTAAATGCCGTTACCGAAAAAACAGAAGCTACAATTAGAAAAACAACCATAAATCCAGATAATACAACCACAACAGAAAGCAGAAAAGTTGTTGTTGAACCATTAGCTAATTATAACGTATTGGTTTTAGACCAACGTTTTAATCAAAACTCTTCTGTTTCTTTAGTCAACACCAATGTAACAAGAAATGGTGAATATCGAGACGCTAATGTTTCTGCCTTAGTTTGGGATTTGAACACAAAACAAAACTCATATAACCTTTCGGGAAATTTCAAATATAGTTACATCAATGAACTATATAATTATGAAGACAAAAAAGGATATGATACTTCGTTAGATTTTGAAAAAACCAGTGGAAAATACCGTTTCAATCTTGGTGGACAATATGTTTCAAATGAATACGACAACAATGATTTGGGAATTAATTTTCAAACCCATTTTCATGCAGCTTATGGAAATATAAGCTATAGAATTTTAAAACCAAATTCGTTATTTAATTCTTTTAACACTTTTTTGAATGTTTACACAGAGTTTGATAACAGAACAGGAATGATGCAAGCTGGCTCATTAAATTTTAATTTCAATATTGATACCAAAAAAAATGACTACATCTATTTTGGCGTTGTTTCAAGACCAGTAAAAACATACGACTTTTATGAACCACGTTCAGCTAATGAAAAAAGATTCGTTGAAATACCCGAACAAATTGGATTTACATTTCTTTTCTCGGAAAATTATAACAATCGCCTAGCAATAGATTTTAATCCAAATTTCACTTTCATCAATGAACTTCAAAGGGTAAACTATGGATTCAGTTTTAGTCCTAGATATAGAATAAGTGACAAGATTTCATTGATATACCGTTTCAATTTCTACAGACAAAATAAAAATACAGGTTGGGTTGCTTTTGACGAATTCGACAATACAATTTTCGCTCGAAGAGATAGAAAAAATTTCACCAACGAACTTCAAGGAAAATATACTTTAAACAATAAAATGAATATTAATTTGCTAGTTAGACACTACTGGTCTTATGTAACTAACAAACAATTTTTAACTCTACAAGACGACGGAACTTTTGAAAATAATTATATTTTCAACGAAAACCTAAATCAAAACTTCAACACTTGGAACTTAGATTTATCTTACTCTTGGTGGTTTGCACCAGGAAGTCAAGTATCACTTCTTTATAGAAATCAGTCTTCTTTGTTTGCAAGAGAATTTAATCGAAATTTTGATCACAACTTCAACAGTGCTATCGATAACGAAAATCTAAACCATACATTCTCTATCAGCGTTCGCTATTTCATTGATTACAATTCTTTGAAAAAATAACGTTTTCGTTAGTATCTTTTTCAAAAAACAACTTCTTTTTAACGGACAAAAAACCGTAAATGATTTACCTTTGTTCAAAACATTTTTAGAATGAACAAGAAAGTAATCCTCATGATTTTGGACGGTTGGGGAAAATCGCCCGATCCAAAAGTTTCTGCAATAGATAATGCAAATGTTCCATTTATAAACTCACTTTACACTAAATATCCCAATGCACAACTTAGAACCGATGGTTTAAACGTTGGTTTACCCGAAGGTCAAATGGG
>DAOLYL010000082.1:0-10105 GCA_035425765.1 Flavobacterium sp.
TCAGCCAAACGTTTTTCAATAATTGGAACAATTAATGTTTTTCGCGGATTTTGTTTTACAAAAGGATACAATTCTAAATCGTGTTTCATTTTGTCATTTTTGTTAGGATATTTATTGGTTCCCAATAAAATTTCTTTTCCACTGTCGAATAAATCTTGTTCTTTTTGAGCACTTTCTGAAATCTTTTTTTGAATGTTTCCTTCAATTAACTGAGTAATCAAACCTCCATTTTTCTCGATATCTTTGAACAATTCTAATGCTTTTTCGGCTAATTGTTTGGTTAAACTTTCAATGTAATAAGCACCATCGGCAGGATTATTTACTTTATCAAAATAACTTTCGTGCTTTAAAATTAGCAATTGATTTCTAGCAATTCTATCGCCAAATTCGTTGTCTTTGTGATACAAACTGTCATAAGGTAAATTGGTAATTGCGTTTGCATCACCAAGAATTGCACTCATACATTCGGTTGTGGTTCGCAACATATTTACGTTGTAATCGTATAAAGTTTTGTTGCGTTTGGTTGGAGTTGCAATGATATGACAATCGAAATTATGATTGTATTCTGACGCTAAAGTTTTGAATAAAATGCGTAACGCACGAAGTTTTGCAATTTCGAAAAAATAGTTGGTTCCAACCGAAACTTCTATAGTTATGGGTTGATTTATTACTGAAATTCTATTGAAATATTCGTTTGCATGAGCCAAAGTATAAGCCAATTGCTGCACGATATTTGCACCAGCATTTTGATAAATTCCGCTTGAAATGGATAAAAACGGAATTGTTGTTTTTGATGTAATTGTAATCAGTTTTTCAAAATCATTTTCTAGATTTTCAAACCAATTTCCATCTTTGCAAAGTTGTCCAATTGGATCTAATTGAATAATGAAATTGGCATTGTTTTTAGTTGCAAAGTCATTAAGCTTTGTTACGAAATCGATTGAGAGAAATGGCAAATAAAAATAGTACATTACTTTTTCTAAAGGAAGATTTTGCATTAATTTATCAATAGAAATTGTATCAGTTTCGATTGTAAAACGAATGCTTTCTGCACCGCGATTTAAAGTGTTTACGCAACGTTCGTTTGATTTTTTAACGTCGTGAACGAAGATGTTTTGCAAAATTGAAAAAGCGTTTTTCGATGATGTTAAATTAGCTGTTTCAAATTCATCGTTGTGATAAAATGGTTTTACTTTAATGCCTTCTGGACTTTCCCAAACGAGTGTTTCGTTATAATCGGCACCTTTTAATTCGTACTGAATTTGTTGTTTCCATTGTTTGGAAGAAACAGAATTGAATTCTGAAAAAAGTTGCTTAGCCATGCTATTTTATAAAGATTTTGATTTTTCATCGGGAAGCGTTTCTTCTTCAAATTCGATGATGTAAATGTCTTCGCTATCGCGTTTCATATAGTATTTTTCGCGAGCGTATTTTTCTATTTGATCAGGATTTTTGAGATGTTTGATGTTCTCTTCGTCCTTTTTAATTTCGTCTTGGTAGTATTTTTTATTGTCTTCTAGTTCGTCTAACTCTTTGTTGAGAACGCGATGTTCCATGTAGGAAGTTGTATCTAAAAAAGACATCCATACCACAAAAAAAACTAACACAATAACGTATCGGTTTCCGAGAATTTTCAGAATAGGATATTTATCGGTTAGTTTTTCTTTGGTATTCATGTTTTGGTATATTCTTCTGTAAAATTACGTAATTCTTTGGTTAATTACAGCTCTAACGACATCAATTGCAACGGTATTGTATTTATCATTTGGAATGATAATATCTGCAAAAGCTTTTGTAGGTTCGATAAACTGTTGGTGCATTGGTTTTAACGTAGTTTGATAACGGTTTAAAACTTCTTCCATATCACGACCACGTTCAGCAATATCTCTTTTCAATCTTCTGATTAATCGTTCATCTGAATCGGCATGAACAAAGACTTTTACATCAAATAAATCTCTTAGTTCAGCATTAGCTAAAATTAGAATTCCTTCAACAATCATCACTTTTCTTGGATGGGTAACGATGGAGTCATCCGTTCTGTTGTGAGTAATAAAAGAATAAACCGGTTGTTCAATTGTTTTTCCTTCTTTTAATTCCTTTAAATGTTTGCCTAATAACTCAAAATCTATTGCACGTGGATGATCAAAATTAATTAATGCTCTTTCTTCAAAACTTAAATTATTATTCTCTTTATAATATGAGTCTTGAGAAATGACACCAACTTCAGTTTCGGGAAGTTCATTCATTATTTGGTGAACAACAGTTGTTTTTCCGCTACCTGTTCCTCCAGCAATTCCAATAATTAGCATAGTTAGTTGTGTTTTTTTACTGCAACAAAAATAGAAATTATATCGAAAGCATTTTTTGTTTTTTTGAGAAATGTTTAATGAGGAAAGTTTTTATTTTAAAAATCATAAATAGTTAAAAAAATGTTTTGATTGCTCATTATTAATAGTATATTTGCACCCACTTTTCGGGGTGTAGCGTAGCCCGGTTATCGCGCCTGCTTTGGGAGCAGGAGGTCGCAGGTTCGAATCCTGCCACCCCGACAAAAAGAGATTTCTAAATTTTAGAAATCTCTTTTTTTGTTTTATGATATTGTTATTTCTTATCAAAATATAGCTTTTTGTAATCTACTTTACTTTTTCTATTTCTCATAAAAGAGTACATTTGCAACCAAATAAATTTCAATCATGTCAGATACAATAGAAAAAGTAAAGTGTTTAATTATAGGTTCTGGTCCTGCGGGTTATACTGCGGCTATTTATGCAGCTAGAGCGAATATGAATCCAGTTTTATATCAAGGAACTCAACCTGGAGGACAATTAACAACGACTAACGAAGTTGAAAATTTCCCAGGATATCCTGATGGTGTAACTGGTCCAGAAATGATGGTTCAATTACAAGCACAAGCACAACGATTTGGAACCGATGTTCGCGATGGTTGGGCTACGAAGGTTGATTTTTCGGGAAGTATTCATAAAGTTTGGATTAATGAAACAAAGGAAATACATGCAGAAACTGTAATTATTTCTACAGGAGCTTCTGCTAAATATTTAGGATTACCATCAGAACAACATTATTTACAAACTGGTGGCGGTGTTTCTGCTTGTGCAGTTTGTGATGGATTTTTCTATAGAAACCAAGAAGTTGTAATTGTTGGTGCTGGAGATTCAGCATGTGAAGAAGCACATTATCTATCTAAGCTTTGTAAAAAAGTTACGATGTTAGTTAGAAGTGAAAAATTTAGAGCTTCGAAAATTATGGAAGAACGCGTTAGAAAAACGGAAAACATTACCATATTAATGAATCACGACACTGAAGAAGTTGTTGGTGATGGACAAGTAGTAAATCTTGTAAAAGCAAAAAATAAAACTACTGGAGAAATTATCGATATTCCTGCAACTGGTTTCTTTGTAGCGATTGGTCACAAACCAAATACAGATATTTTTAAAGATTACATCACTTTAGACGAAACAGGTTATATTGTAAATGTAGCTGGAAGTTCTAAGACCAATGTTGCTGGAGTTTTTGTAGCTGGTGATGCTGCGGATCATGTTTATCGTCAAGCGATTACTGCTGCTGGAACAGGTTGTATGGCAGCTTTAGATGCTGAGCGTTATTTGGCTTCGTTAGACTAAAAAATAATATGTTATAACTAAAAAAAATCCCATCATTTTGATGGGATTTTTTAGTTTTTATTTGGTTGGTTTTTTCATCAGTGTGGCATTGTCTGCAAATCGTTTTATTTCGATTTTTGGTTCGCCATAAAGTTGTATTTCGCTTTTGCCAGCAATATCTAACGCTACATTTGTTTTTACATTTATTTTTCCGTTGGCATATCCTTCTGCAAATATTTGGGCATTTACTGCGGTTAGTTTACTTCCAACAAAATCAGAATTATTGTCTAAACGTAGTTTTAAGTTGGTAACATCGCCTTCGATGGTTGCATTTGATTTTTGATACATGTCAAATATTAAATCAGTACTAGCAATTAGCGCTTTTACTTGAGCACTTTTACTCACATCAATTGTAGCTTTGTCCGACTTTAGATTTAATTCTATTTTAGATTTATCGTTTGCCATGAGCGTAAAGTTTTTGCATTTGGCATTCAAATAAAGTTTAGCGAAATCATAACTTTTAAATGTAATAATTTCTAAATCAACATCGGATAGTGCTGTTACATTGGTTTCGTTTTTGGCAATTACCATATCTAATCCATCTGTGTAAGTTATTCGAACACTTAATTTTTTGAAACTTGATAATTCTTTTGTAGTTGTAACTCTTAGATTACTTCCCGATAATTTGAAGTCAATAAATTCATGAAGATTGTCGTCTGCTTCTATTTCTAAACCACATTCAGTTCCTTTTACTAAAAAAACCTCTAAATTATCTTCCACTTCAATCGACTTGAAACTGGCTACTTCTTTTTGTTCCATTGTTACAATTTTGGAACCTTTTACTTTCTCTTTCTTTTGAGCAAAGTTGTTTAAAGAAGATAAAAGCAGTACTAGTAGTATAATTTTTTTCATTTTCTTCTGAATGATTGTTTTGCCAAAAATAGAAAAAAAAACATCCCAATTTTCATTGAGATGCTTTATTAACTTATTTTAATTTGAAACGCTTCCGCCAGAACTTTCTTCTTTATTGACTTTCTTCGGATTGTTTTTGTAATGAATTGAGCTTCCGCTAGATGCTTTTCCATCAAGTGAAACAATTGGATTAACATCGATAGAACTTCCACTTGTTGATTGTGCAGCGACATCATTTGCTATCACTTCATCTGCATCAATAGTACTTCCGCTTGATGAAGTTGCATATAGCTTTAATGCTTTTCCTTTGATGTTTTGTTCGCTTCCGCTAGATGTTTCTAGTGAAATAGTATCCGATTCAACCGTTGCATCCATACTACTTCCGCTGCTAGATTTTAGCGAAATATTTGTTCCAGTTAGCGTATTTAATGATTTTAGGGTAGAACCACTAGTGCTTTCAAGGTTGCTGATTATTGGCATATAGACAGTAACTTTTTTGGTTACATTATGAAAACTATTAAAATCAGATTCTATAACAAGTGTTCCGTTTTCAACTCTAGTTTTGATTTCTTTTATCACATTGTCATCTGCTTCAACAGTTACTTGAAAGTCTGCTGCTTGTTTAATTTCGCAGTCAATACCTGTTTTTACTGATACATTTGTAAAAGAATTTAACTTTCTTTCTTCCTTAACAATGTTTCCGCTACCTGTAATATCGTTACCTAAATCGATTTTGTAATTGCAAGACGTTAATAGTAATCCTGCAATTGTTGCTGTAATTGCTTTTGAGCAAAAGATTATAAATTTTATCATAATTATTCGGTTTTAATGATTACACCATCGTTATTAATTTCTAATTTTCCTTTTTTATTTGATTTTTCCGATTTGGTTTCGTTAACTACTTTTCCATTTAACTTAATAGTTACTGTTTCGGAAGAATCGTTTACTTTAATGTTAACATTATTGTTGTTAATTTCACCTTGAATATCAACATCATTGTATTCATTTTCATCAGCTGGACAATTTAAACATTTGATTTGATCAACTTCTACTTTATAAGTGTAGTCATCTGAACTGAAATGTAGATTGAAATACTCATCATCAGAATAATCATAATCTTCTACTTTATCATCAACTTTAAAAACTGTTCCAACTGGAAGATATAAATACAATTCTACCGTTTGGTCTCTATATTTACTTGCCATTTCGGTTAGTAAATAATTATCTAAAAGTAATTGATTTCCAGTAACTTTAAAAGAATATTTGATTTTTTCTGCTCTTTCGTTAGCTTCTTTAAATGATTTTCCGTCAGCTAATTTTTCAACTTGTATATAAGGTTGTGTTTTGTCCGTTTCTTTGATGTAGAATTTAATATTGTTTGAATATATTACTTCATTTTTCAACGAGTCTTGTGTGAAAACAAAATCTTCTCTGTGGTGAACGCTTTTTGAAAAATAATCATTACTTACAAATCTAATGTTCAATGTATCGTTCGGTTGAATTTGAATGGTATGTTTTTCTACAGTTTTACCTTCAAAAGCACTTTCTGTTGATTGTTGAATTCCAATTACAATTAGTGCTCCAACTGCAAAAATCCAAATAGCTAATAAACTATATTTAGCAACACTTCCAATTGATTTTAAATTAGTTACTAATAATTTTAGGCCTAATAGTAAGAAGAAAAATAATGGAATTCCAATTGCAAAAAACGATAGTATTCCAAATATCCAAAGCGGAATATCTGTGTAGTTTACGGCGTCAATATAACGTTGCCATGGTGCATCAATGAAGGATGTACTTCCAAGAGTAAACAATCCTATAAATAAACCTGCCAATGATAATGCTGAGAAAATTAAAATAAGTGCACCTAAAACTTTAGCAAATGCACCAAAGATTTTCATGATTACGTTACCAAGTCCGTTTGCAACTCTTTCAGCACCATTTTTTACTTGGTTTCCCATTTCGTCATAATCGGCGTTTTTAAATTTATTAGAAACGCTATCATATTCTTCTCTAACCTTTTTTTCAATATTAGAAATCGTTACTGGTTCGCCAGTCATTTCTAGTTTTTCGGCAGTAGTTACTGCTTTTGGAGTAGCAACCCAAAGTACAAAGTAGGCAATAATTCCAGTTCCAAATCCTGCAAAAACAAAAATTAAGAACATGATTTTTATCCAAACTGAATCTATGCCAAAATAATGTCCTAAACCTGTACAAACTCCAGCAATCAAACCATTGTCTTTGTCGCGGTATAATTTTTTCCTTCTTGATGAAGTAAAATTAGCACTGCTTGGTTCTTGATTATCGTCGTCAATTCTATAATCTTCTGGTTGTCCCATTACGGTTACAACATCATCTACATCTTTAAGATTAATTACGTGTTTGTCTGATTTTTGTTTTTCAGTCAAAAGTTCAGCTACACGCATTTCGATGTCTTTCATGATTTCATCTTTTCCGCCAGCGTTTGAAAGTGAACGTTTTATAGCGTCAAAATATCTTGATAATTTTTGGTATGCATCTTCATCTATGTGAAAGAATAAACCACCTATATTAATATTTACTGTTTTGTTCATGATTGATTATTTTTTAGTTGTGATGATGTTTACTGCATCAGACAATTCTGTCCAAGTGCTATTTAATTCTGTTAAAAATGTTTTTCCTAATTCGGTCAAGCCATAATATTTTCTTGGCGGACCAGAAGTTGATTCTTCCCAACGATAGTTGAGCAAACCGTCATTTTTTAATCTTGTCAGTAGCGGATAAACCGTTCCTTCTACTACAAGCAATTTTGCGTTTTTCAAGGTGTCTAGAATTTCTGAAGTATAAGCATCTTTTTCTTTTAATACCGATAAGATACAGAACTCTAAAACTCCTTTTCGCATCTGGGCTTTTGTGTTCTCAATGTTCATAATACGATTTTGATTTTTTTCTGATGATTAGTCAGATTGATTAAACTGTTCATTTCTTGATTGATGATTGATTATTTTAAAAATTTGATTGATAATGGATAGTTATAAACTTCTCCATTCGAAGTTTTTACTGAACCATATATTATTAATATAAACTCGATTATTTTTAAGAAACTAAATAGTACCACTGCTATAATTGCTAGAATGACTATTCCTGAAATGTTTCCAGCACTAAAGTTATCTATGATAAAATCATTTCCATCTGAAATAGTGGTGAAAGAAATATTTTTAAAAATGCAATAAATGAATACCGGAATTGCAATTAGTAATGTTATAAGTGTGTATAAAAACATACTTAACTGAAAATTTAAAACACTTTTTCCACTTGCGTCAACTAATTCCGATTCGTTTTTCTTAGCACTCCAAATAAGTATTGGAAAAATATAATTTCCAAAAGGAATAAAATATTGAGTTAATGTACTTAAGTGGAGTAATGTTGCTGTGTTGGTTCCGTTTGTTGGTGTCATGATTTTGAATTTTTTGATGATGATTAAAACTAAATTTGAATAATACTATTGTATGACCATTAATTTCTTATACAAAGATAAGGTTAAAAAAAGATACTGTGCAATACAAAGTACTAAGATTTAACAAAATATTAACATTTAAAAATAATGATTTTTAAACCCTTATTTTTGTATATTTACAACAAAATCAATACTTCATGGAATTTTCTCCGTCAAAATTAAATACTTTTTTATTTTTTAAATTGCCTTCAGCTTTTTGGTCTGGTGTTCGAGTAAAGTCACTTTCGGCTGACAAATGTGAAGCAACAGTTAGACACAAGTGGTTCAATCAAAATCCTTTTAACTCGATGTATTTTGCGGTTCAAGCAATGGCAGCAGAGTTAACCACTGGTGCTTTAGTGATGATGAAAATTAAAATGAGCAAGAAAAACATTTCTATGTTAGTTGCCAATAATAAAAGCAATTTTTCTAAAAAAGCTACAGGTTTAATAACATTTACGTGCTCTGACGGATTACTTATAGATGAAGCCATTCAAAAAACTATTACTACTGGCGAAGGACAAACCATTTGGATGAAATCCATTGGTATTGATAGTAAAGGCGATCAAGTTTCCGAAATGGAGTTCGAATGGAGTATAAAATTGAAAGCTAAACAATAGTTAAACTTTTGCAATTCATTTACTTTTCATTTGAAATGTCAATAAATTTGACATAAACAAATAATAATGAAAATTCTAATTACTGGAGCAACTGGATTTATAGGTTCAAAATTGGTAAAGCTACTTTTGGAAAAAAATCATACTATATATTATTTATCAACTTCAAAAAATAAAATTAGGAATAGAATTAATTACAAAGGTTTTTATTGGAATCCTGCTACACAAGAAATTGATGTTAATTGTTTCGAAGGTGTTGAAACAATTATTCATTTAGCTGGTGCAACAATAGCCAAGCGATGGACTTCTGCTTATAAAAAAGAACTTCTCTCTAGCAGAATACAATCATCCGATTTACTTTTCAAAGCAATAAAAGAAAACAATTTCACTATTAAAAATATCATCTCAGCATCAGGAACAGCAATTTATCCTGAAAGTTTTGATAAAATATACGGAGAAGACGCAACCCAAACGGCTAACGATTTTTTAGCAGATGTAGTAAAACAATGGGAAAAAAGTGTTGATCAATTTGAAACACTATCTATTAAAGTTACCAAAATAAGAACAGGAGTTGTTTTTGCTAATAATGGCGGAGCTTTTCTCGAAATGATTAAACCAATCAAACTTGGTTTTGGAGCATTTATGGGCAACGGAAATCAAATCCAATCTTGGATTCATCTCGACGATTTGGTTCGATTGTATTATTTTGTTTTAGAAAATAATCTTGACGGAACATTTAATGCTGTGGCACCAAATCCAGTTACTAATAAAGAATTAACCAAATTAGTAGCTAAAAAACTTAAAAAGCCATTACTTCTTCCAAATATTCCTCAGTTTGTGATGAAATTAATTTTAGGCGAAATGTCAATTCTACTTTTCAGTAGTAAAAATTTAAGTTCTAAAAAAATTCAAGACTTGGGTTTTCAATTTGATTATCCTGATTTAGAAAGTAGTTTAGATAACCTATTATCATAAAAAAAAGTGCTGTTTTGCAGCACTTTTTTTTATTCAGTTGTTGAATTAATAATTGTAAATAACCTTTATTTATACTAACCTTTAAATTTTAATATTCACAAATATAACAAACCGAAAACGATATAGTCTTAAAATTATATTAAATTTTACATAAAAAAATAAAATTTAAAAAACACAAAAGTTATGACAATTTGACATTTTTAGAGAATTGGCAGTACTTTTGCATTTCAAAAAATCGGATTAAACCAATAAAATGAAAATTAAAGATATTTTTAAAAATAAAACACAAATGAATACTGAAAACACTGAAAAAGAACCAATCGATAACGAAAATGAAAACGTTGTCAATGAAGTAGAAACTGCCGAAGAATTAAGTGTTGAAGAACAATTGCAAGAAGAATTAGCTAAAGAAAAAGATAAATTTTTACGCCTTTTTGCTGAGTTTGAAAATTATAAAAAACGCACCACAAAAGAGCGTATCGATTTATTTAGAACTGCCAATCAAG
>DAOLYL010000083.1:0-10064 GCA_035425765.1 Flavobacterium sp.
GCGATGTAGAACAAGAACTAATTCTGAGGCAAAGGAAAAGGGTTTTTGTTGGTTTGTTTATAAGGAATTCTGATAATTCCGATGTTTCCGAAAAATTCTGTTTAAATCATTTTTAAATCATGGCATTAACCCATAATGATTATCAAAAAGCATTAAAATCTAAACTTGAAGAGACTTATCTTGGTGAGTTTTCTAGTTATTTTTTAGATCCTAAATTGACTAATTTGAGGACTGTTTGTGAAATTATAGCTGATAGAAACCTGTCCAAGGCAGATGACAATACAATGCGTATATTTTTTGATATTGCTAATGAGGAGAGTTTAAAAAAAGGTATTCATAAGTTTGATGTTGAGCGATTAAAGCCGATTCAATTTTTTATAAAAAGAGATAATTATAACGCAGGAATTACTTACTTGGAAATTTTAGCAATTATCATAGACTTTAAACCAAGACCTTTGAGTAATTTTCTTAAAAATGGCAGTTTAGATACTACTAAATTAGAGGATAAAAGAATAGAAGAGGAAAGTATTTTAATTGAAAAAACAGAAGAGAAAAAGATTAGCAAAAAGAAAATAGGATTATGGATTTTAGGTTTTGCAGGAATGTTTTTCGCTGGTTATGGAATTAAAGAGATTGTTATCCCTGAAAAACAATGCATGGTTTGGAGAGGTAATCGTTATGAAAGGTTAGATTGTCAAGATGAAAAATTAGGAGTAGTTCCTGAAATTGTGAAACCTTTTGATGAAAAGGAGTTTGAACTACGAAAAATAGAAGTTTGTGATACCACCACTTTTTTTAAAAATGGAAAAGCGGTTGTTTGGTATGGTAAAAAAGATGGTGAAGTAACTTATTTCAATCAAGATGGTGTAAACCCGGAGAATGGTGATGAATTAAAAGAAATTACGGAGTATATGAAAAATAAGTATGTTGGGGAATGTGAATGATGGATTTTATAAAACAAAAACGCCTTAATTTCTTAAGGCGTTTTTTCTCTTATAAATAATCTAGAGTACGTTCCAATGCCATTCCTCTCGAACCTTTTATTAGGATTGTTTTTTCTTTACAATTTAGAAAATCAAATTGTTTAGAAAAGGCATCAAACGATTCGTAGAAGTGAAAAGTCTCTTTAGAAATTGCATTGGCATAAAAATCTTTTCCTAAAAAGTGACAATCAAATTCACTATTTTTAGATAGAAAATCTACTATTGCTTTATGTTCTGATAAACTTTCGTTACCCAATTCGTACATGTCACCAATAATAATTAGCTTATTTTCTTTATCCAATTGTATAAAGTTATCTAAAGCCACTTTCATGCTGCTTGGATTGGCATTATAGGCATCGAGAATAATTTCATTCGTTGCCTTAGTTATTAATTGTGAACGATTGTTTTCGGGAATATAACTTTCTATAGCTGCTTTACAGTCGGCTATTTGAATTTTAAAATAATTTCCTATAGCCAATGCAGCATTGATGTTGTTAGCGTTGTATAGTCCAATTAAATGAGAGTTAATCGTTGTTTGAAGTGCTTTTATTGTCACAAATGGATTTGCCGTTACGTTATCAATAAACAAATCAGATTCATTGTTAATTTGGCTAAAAGTAATTCTATTTATTTGTAATGTTTTACTATTTTGAATCTCGTCGTCTAGATTTACAAAAGCTGCTTTTTGATTTAAACTCAGGTAAGTGTACATTTCACTTTTCCCTTTTATCACGCCTTCAATACCTCCAAAACCTTCAAGATGTGCTTTTCCAAAGTTGGTAATATAACCATAATCGGGTTTGGCAATTTCGCAAAGAAATTCTATTTCTTTTTGGTGATTTGCGCCCATTTCTACAATGCCAATTTCAGTTTTAGTGTTAAATGACAACAAGGTTAATGGTACTCCAATATGATTGTTAAGATTTCCTTTTGTTGCTTTTGTGTTATATTTTTTTGCTAAAACAACTTGAATAAGTTCTTTAGTGGTTGTTTTTCCATTACTTCCCGTTAGTGCAATTATAGGTAGTTTTAAATAGTCTCTATGATAAGCTGCTAATTTTTGAAGCATAGTTAATGTATTATCAACAAGTATTGTTCTATCGTTTACATTATAATCTGAATTATCAATTACCACATATTTAGCACCTTTTGACAAAGCTTCTTCAGCAAAGGAATTAGCGTCAAAATTATCTCCTTTTAGTGCAAAGAACATATTGTCTTTTTCTATTTTTCGGGTATCAATAGAAACTGTATTGCATTCTAAAAACAATTTATGTAAATCTTGTACTGTCATAACCAAAACTAATAAAAATAATAAAAGCCCTAAAATTAGGGCTTTTATTATAAATTCAAAATAATTATTTTTTCTTATTTCTTGCTGATTTTTTCTTATCCGCTTTTGGACCAACTCTTGACATAGCACATCTAAATCCGATGTAATCTGTTGCAATATCTTGTGGAAAATATCTTCTTTGTGCTGGATCTAACCAATATGCTCTATCTCTCCATGAACCACCTTTGTAAACTCTAACATCGTCATTTACTAATGTTGTTCTTTTGTTAGATTTGTCATATTTTCTAACCATATTTCCTAAACTGTCAGTAGAAACATTATGTTTAGGTGAATCATACATTCTTTGAGTGTCTTTCAGTTTTCCTTTTTCATCTCCTTCTTCAGAAGAACCAAATTTGAAATATCTAGTAGATTGTTTATCACCATCTCTATAATTTCTATTGTCAGATTTGTCAAAGTTTTGTCTTAAGTACGTTTCATTATCATCAACTGCAACTTGAGCTATTTCTCCAGGGAAGTTTCTAGCTACAATTTTACCGTTAGATAATGTATCAAATTTTTGGTTTTCAGCAGTTACTAATTCAACTTTACCGTCTTCACCAATTTTGTTTTTCATGTAAACGTTACCTCTATAGTAGTTAAAGTCATTTGCTTCATCATCAACTATAGGTCTATAAACATCGGCAACCCATTCTGCAACGTTACCAGCCATGTCATATAATCCAAAATCATTTGAAGGATATGATTTAACTTTATTTGTAATATCTGCACCGTCATCAGACCATCCAGCAATTCCGCCGTAATCTCCTTTTCCTTGTTTGAAGTTAGCTAATTGATCACCTTTAACTTGTCTTTTTCCAGAACGAGTATAGCTTCCAGACCATGGATATTTCTTTTGACCTTTATAGATATTGTATTCTCTTTGACCTACATCTGCTGCTGCAGCATATTCCCACTCTGCCTCAGTTGGTAGTCTATAGTCAGGTAAAATTAAACCTGAACTTCTTGTTGCATATACGTTTTTCGGATCGTTTCCTCCTGTTGATTGTGCATTAGCACTTCCGCCAGCAGCTGGAGCTGCAGCACCTGAACTCTTTTTAGCACCACCTTTTTGCCCTCTTTGAAGAACAATTTCAGAGTCGCCACCAACAGCTTGATTTGGAACTGCAAGATAAGTTTGAGTGCTAAATGTTTTTCCTGCTTCTACACTAGAAACTTTAGCATCTTTTTTCAAATATCTTTGTTCTTCAAGTGTTTTCTCATTAACTCTATCAGTTCTCCATCTAGAAAACTCCGTTGCTTGAATCCAATTTACACCAACTACTGGATATTCTCCATAAGCTGGATGTCTCAAATAGTTTTCAGTCATCGTTTCGTTATAACCTAAACGATTTCTCCAAACAAGTGTATCTGGCGAAGCACCTTCGTAAATGTTTTTGTAATTTTCTTGGTCTGGAGGATAAACTCTCTTTAACCAATCAAGATATTCCATATACATCATATTGGTAACTTCGGTTTCATCCATGTAGAAAGACTGAACGTGTTGTTGATTTGGAGTATTATTCCAATCATGCATAACATCGTCTTGCACTTTTCCCATAGTAAAAGTTCCACCTTCAACTAAAACAAGTCCTGGACCAGTTGCTTGTTTTTTAAATTTTGAGGCATATTGAAAACCACCTTTTTTGTCGTTGATTTTCCATCCAGTAGCTTTTGAGCCACCTTTTGAATCAGATTTTTTGCTACAACTAGCAAAACTGATTGCCAATACTAATAATAGTAACAGTCTAGTATTCATCGTTTTATTTATTTTCATAGTTTAGTAGGTAACCATTTAATGGCGCAATTTAAGAATTAACCTTTAATTAGCAACAACTTTTTTAAAATAATACTAATTTAGCCCTTTCACAGAACTTATATATAGATAACGCAAAAATATATTATTTATTATATAATCCTAAAAAAAATATTTCTACTTACAATAAAATAGAAAAAAATACGTTTTTATAATTGTTATGAAAAAGTTATACTCTTTATTATTTATATTCATGTGCGTTTTCTTGACGTTTGGTCAAGAGCAAAAAACGGTTCGCTTGTCCTGGATAGAAAAAACTCAATTTATCTATGGTAAAGGAAGTTACGCCATTCCTCAGTTTAATCCTGAGAATTTTCACTTTGACATTATTAATAAAAAAGCATCTTTCAATCTAACTATTGAGACTAATGTTTTGTATGCTAATGATGCATTAGAAATTTTAAATCCCGTTTTTGAAACTATAAATGAAAGCGAATTAGGCGATTTATCTACGAAAGAAATTCCACAATCATTAAAGTACAATCTTACGAGTTATAATGCTAGAGATAAATTTTATACTCAAATTTTTGTTACACCTATATTAAAGGAGAATGGAACGTATAAAAAACTTATTTCCTTTGAATACCGATTAAACCAAAACGCAGCTCGAACAGTTGAAACACAAAACAACGTAAATTTAATTGAAGAATCCGTTTTAAGTAGCGGTGATTGGTATCGATTTTATGTAAAAACCTCTGGCATTTATAAAGTTTCTAAAAGTTTTTTGCAAAGTTTAGGAATGAACGTTAATGTTGATCCTAGAAAAATAAAAATCTATGGTAATGGTGGAAGAATGGTTCCTCTTTTAAATTCTATTGAATATCCAATTGATTTGGCAGAAAATGCTATTCAATTTATTGGAGAAAGCGATGGTGTTTTTGATAGTCAAGATTACATTCTTTTTTATGCAGAAGGTATAGATAATTGGAACGCTGAAAATCAAACCAACCTAAATCTTTATGCTGATAAATCATATTATTATGTTACTGCAAAAGGCGACGATGGTAAAAGAATTACTAATTATAATCAGCCAACTGCAGCTGCAACAACTACAATAACAACTTTTGATGCTTATCAATTTCACGAAGTTGACGAAGAAAATGTTGCAAAACTAGGCAGAGTTTGGTTTGGAGAACAATTTTCTAATAATAATGAACAAGAATTTGAATTTAATTTCCCTAATTTAGTAACTTCAGTTCCTGTTCGATTTGATATTCATTTAGTGTCTGCTTCTGCAACAACAACAACTTTTTCAGCCGAAGCTAATAGTCAAACTATTGGTAGCTATACATTTCCTGCACTTAACAGCAGTAGCAGTATTGAAGCATATAATTATACAATAAAAAACAGTGTAGCCGTTTCCTCAGATGATATTACAGTTAAAATCACCTATGATAATAATGGTGTTCCAAGTTCAAAAGGATTACTAGATTATATCCGAATTAGAGCAAAACGTAATTTAACAGCAACAGGAAATCAGTTTAGATTTCAAGATGATGCAGCTGCAACTTCAATTGGAATTGGAGAATATCAAATTTCAAACGCAAATGCTATCACTCAAGTTTGGGATATAACAGATATATATAATGTATCAAAAATTGAAAATGATTCGCAAAGTTTATTTACTTTCAAATCTAATCTTGGAATAGCTAGAAAATATATTGTTCTTGAAAACTCCGATTTTTATACACCATTAAAAGAAACAAAATCGAAAGTTGATATTCAAAACCTAAAAGGAACCGTATTCAAAAATGCTCAAGGACAATTTCAAGACGTTGATTATTTAATAATTACGCCTAAAATATTAAATGCTCAAGCCGAAAAATTAGCCACTTTTCACAGAAACTATTCGCAACTTAATGTAAAAGTTGTTAATCTAGAAAACATCTATCAAGAATTTTCATCTGGGAAACAAGATATTGGAGCGATTAGAAATTTTGTTAAATATGTTTATTCAAATGCTTCAACCACAAGCAAAAGAGTAAAATATGTAAATCTTTTTGGCGATGGTTCTTATGATTTCAAAAACAGAACGTCAAACAACACTAATTTAGTTCCAATTTATCATTCCTTAAATAGTTATTCCGAATCAGAATTTTCTTTTTCAACCGATGATTTTTATGGATTAATGGATGCCAACGAAGGTAGAATTGATTACATCACACAAAGTGGTCAATGGGATTTTCAAATTTTAGGTTTAGATATTGCTGTTGGAAGAATGCTTGCAAGCGATGCAAAACAAGCTGACGAAATGGTCAACAAAGTAATTGAATACCATGACATAAAATCCTATGGAAGTTGGAGAAATAATTATGTATGTATAGCCGATGATCCAAGTATCGAAAAAGATGGTGACAAACAATTGCAATTTTATCAAAACAGATTGACGGACAGAATTACTTTGGAAAAACCATTCATAAACGCAAAAAAAATCCTTATCGATTCCTATCAACAAGAATCAGCAGCTGGAGGAAAAAGATATCCAAAAGCAAGAGAAGAAATTTTTGCAGCTTTTGAAAAAGGAGCATTAGTGTTTAATTATCTTGGTCATGGTGGAGAAGATGGCTTGTCAGAAGAACGAATTTGGGAAAAATCAGATGGTCAAAATCTAAACAATCAATACAAATATCCTTTATTTATAACCATAACCTGTGATTATTCTAGATTTGACAATCCATCGCGTCCAACTGGCGGTGAATATACTTATTGGAATCCAAAAGGTGGCGCAATTTCAATGATTACAACTGTTCGCTCAATTGGACAAACCACAGCACAATATTTTAATGATGACATGGCAGAATATTTATTTGCCTACACAACACCAAATAATAATGACTATCCATCGATAGCAGAAGCTTTGCGAAGAGCTAAAAATTCAGGACCAAATTCAGCAACTAATATTGTTTTTTATATTGGTGATCCAGCTTTGATGTTAGCAATTCCAAAACCAAAAGTAATTTTAACAAAAGTAAACGACGTTCCAATAACAGGAGCAATTGATGATTTAAAATCATTGGCTTATGTGAAACTTTCGGGCGAAATTGTTGATGAGAACAACGTTCTTTTAACAAATTATAATGGTGAATTATCGGTGAATATTTTCGATAAAACGCTAACACTTTCAACACTACGAAATGACAATGCTAATGCGATGATAAGTGCTTCTGGACAAACAGCGCCAACAATGTCATTCACCGCTTTGGGCGAAACTATTTTCAGAGGAAATGCATCTATAACTAACGGAAAATTCGAATTTGGATTTATTGTACCTAGAGATATTCGAATTCCTGTTGACAACGGAAGAATTAGTTTTTATGCCAAAAGAAATCAAACATTGCTTGACAAAACAGGTTACAATACGGATATAAAAATAGGCGGAATAAACGCTAATGCTGTGGCAGATAATATTGGTCCAACCGTGAAATTATACATGAATGACGAAACATTTGTTAATGGCGGAATTACAAACGAATCACCATTTCTTTTAGCCATTCTTGAAGATGAGCACGGAATAAATACGGCAAGCGGAATTGGACATGACATTGTTGGGATTTTAGATGGAGACGAAAGCAATCCATTCATTATGAACGATTATTATGAAACCGAATTAGACGATTATACAAAAGGAAGAGTTTATTTTCCTTATAGAAATTTGGCTCCAGGTTTACATACTATAACTTTCAAAGCTTGGGATGTTTACAATAATCCAATCACTGCCGAAATTCAATTTATTGTAGTTGGAGATGAAAGTGTTACGTTAAAAAATGTTTTAAATTATCCAAATCCATTTGTAAGTTACACTGAGTTTTGGTTTTCGCACAACCGACCATTTGAACCACTAGAAGTACAGGTCCAAGTAATGACTATTACTGGAAAAATTGTGTGGACCAAAAATCAAACTGTCGTCAACGAAGGTTTTCTTTCTAGAGATATAATTTGGGATGGCAAAGATGATTTTGGCGATAGAATTGGAAAAGGTGTTTATGTCTATAAATTGACCGTAAAATCCACTTTAACGAATAAAAAAGCAGAAAAAATAGAAAAACTTGTAATCCTTTAGGAAAATACTATATTTGTTAACTTTTATTAAAAATGAAGATGAAAAAAATTGCATTATTATTACTTTTTTTAACCACAATAACCAATATTCAAGCCCAAGTAACTGAATCAAGTAGAGTAATCACAACTGGTGTGCCTTTCTTACTTATTGCTGCCGACGCTCGTGCTGCTGGTATGGCTGATCAAGGTGTTGCTACTGCGCCTGATGCGTATTCACAAATGTGGAATCCCGCAAAATATGCTTTCTCGCTTGATAAACAAGGATTTACAGTAAGTTATACACCTTATTTAACGGAACTTGTAAATGATATTTCACTAGGACAAGTAACTTATTATAATAGATTTGGTGATGAAGGAAGAAGTGCATTTGGTGCTAGTTTACGTTATTTCAGTTTAGGAGAAATCGAATTAAGAGAAAACGCAGAAGACGCAGCAAATGTTGTAAAACCAAACGAATTAGCTCTTGACGCTTCTTATTCATTAAAACTTAGTGAAAGATTTGCAATGTCTGTTGCTGGTCGATACATTCGTTCACAATTACGTATTGCAACTGCTGGAAGTGGTGATGCAAAACCAGCAAGTACTTTTGCTGTAGATATTGCAGGTTATTATCAATCCGAAGAAGATGCTTATGGCGATTTTAACGGTAGATGGAGAGCAGGTTTTAATTTTCAAAATTTAGGACCAAAAATCAATTACGACTCTGGTGCTTCTGATGATAATAGTGCTAACTTTTTGCCAGCAAATATGAGAGTTGGAGGAGGTTTTGATTTTATATTTGATGATTTCAATAAAGTTTCGGTAAGCGTTGAATTAACTAAGCTTTTAGTTCCAACACCGCAAAGTGCTGATATTAATGGAGATGGAATTATATCAGGACAAGATGAATTTAATTTAAGAGATGAAAACAATATAGCATACAATAAAGTAAATTGGGTTTCTGGAATATTTAAATCATTTGGTGATGCACCAGATGGATTTGGAGAAGAATTAAAAGAATTCACATATTCCGTTGGAGCTGAATATTTATACCAAGACTCATTTGCAATGCGTTTAGGATATTTTCACGAAAGTCCAGAAAAAGGAGCAAGACAGTTTTTCTCTCTAGGTGCAGGTTTCAAATACAACGTAGTTAAAGTGGATGTATCTTATCTGTTCTCTGCTTCAAAAGTAAAAAACCCATTAGAAAATACACTTCGTTTCTCACTAACGTTTAACTTTGGTGATAAATACGAAGAATATTAGTAAATAGTAAACAATTTAATAATTATCCAAATTTCAAATAATAGAGATTTGGATTTTTTTTCCCCTATAAAGAATGAAAGAAATTAACATCAACACTTCGTTTACAGTTTATCAATCTCCTGCTGAACTTCCTCAAGACATTCAACCTTTGATGGAAAAAGCAGTTGAAATTCGTAAAAAAGCATACGCACCATATTCTAAATTTAGAGTTGGAGCTTGTTTACTTTTAGACAATGGTCAAATTGTTTTGGGTTCTAATCAAGAGAATGCAGCTTATCCATCAGGGCTTTGTGCAGAACGAGTAGCTATCTTTCAAGCTGGAGCAATTTATCCGGATGCAAAAATTGTAAAAATGGCAATTTCAGCCGCTTCTGATACTAATCAGACTACAACACCAATTCCACCTTGTGGAGCATGTCGTCAATCAATTTCGGAATATGAGTTCAAACAAAGCTATCCAATAGAAATTTATTTCATGGGAGAAACAGGCGAAGTTTACAAATCAGATTCAATTAAAAATTTATTACCACTAACATTCGATAAAAACTTCCTATAGAAAGAAAAAATTACGCTTTTAAATTTTACTTCTTACTAGGAATGTTTTACTTTTGCCTTTCGCAAATTTGTG